>DASWQK010000188.1:0-5895 GCA_036403735.1 Pyrinomonadaceae bacterium | reverse complement strand
CGGAATGATCAGCGCGTTTCCTTTCCACTTGTTGATGAACCGTTCTGAGTATGCGAGGCCCTCGTCGTAGGTTTTGTTATCGGCAACCGGAAAATCGATCACGGTTTCCCCGAGCACGCCGCGCATTCCGGCTTTGTAAGTCTCGTCGGCGATCGCATCTTCGAAGTAATACATGTCGCAGTAGGTCGTCGTGCCACTGCGAATCATTTCCGCGAGGCCCAGACGCGTACCCACGCGCACGAAATCTTCGGTGACGTTCTTGGCTTCGGCGGGAAAAATATATTTCGTCAGCCACTCCTGCAGATCGAGATCGTCGGCGATGCCGCGGAAGAGCGTCATCGGCACATGCGTGTGGCCGTTGATGAGACCGGGAATGACAACCTTTCCCTGGGCCTCGATCACCTGACGAGCGCCGTAGTTGAGATCCATCTCGGCCGCCGTGGCGACGGCAACGATCCGGCCGTCCTTGATCGCAATGCCGCCGTTTTCGATGACGCGGCGCGAGCCGTCCATGGTAACCACTGTGCCGCCTCTGATGATTAGATCCACTGGGATTTCTTTTCGCTGGGCCATTGTTTCACTCGACATCAGGGAAACGATTACGAAAAGCGCCGTAGGCGCGAAAGATATATAGTTCGTAAAGCCAAATAGATTTCGAAAACTCCGAGTTGAGCGAAGCCCGGCCGATCGGGATTCGCTCAACTCGGAGTTAACATATTTGAGATTTGCTTTAGCTATAAACATTTGGCCGCTCTGCGGCTGCTCTTCTGCTCGACAATCGATCTCATCGAACTATTTCTGTTGACCCGAAGCTTCTTTCAAAAACCTGGCGTCAAACGCTTTCGGCAACAGATGCCCGATGTCCACTTCTTCTGTTTGACCGCGAAGATTCGCAAGTGTAATTTTCGCGTCCTTGCAGTATTCCCAGATGATCTGCCGGCAGGTACCGCAGGGCGGTGTTAATTGTTCGGTATCTACAACAATGACGAGATCGGTAAAATCTCGCTCACACTCTGACAGGGCTTTCCAGATCGCGACGCGCTCAGCACAGACCGTTAAGCCATAGCTAGCACTTTCGATGTTGCAACCCGTGAAGACTTTTCCTTCTCCCGTTCGTAACGCCGCGCCTACGAGAAAATTCGAAAACGGCGCCAGCGAGCACGAGCGCGCGTCGGTAGCTATCCGTATAAGATTTTCAGTTTCGCTCAACTCTGGGCCTCCAACTCTAATCAATAGACCTGGCCAGTCTCTCGCGAATCTTTCCGCTTATCAAATCAATGCTCACAAGATTATGACCACCCTCAGGAATAATTACATCAGCAAAACGTTTTGACGATTCGACAAATTGAATATGCATCGGCCGCACGGTTGCCACGTATTGTTCGATTACTGAGTCCAGCGTGCGACCACGTTCCGCGATGTCGCGCCGCAAGCGGCGAATGAAACGGATATCGTCGGGAGTGTCGACGAAAACTTTTATGTCCATTTGTTCCAGCAGCCGCGGCTCAGTAAAGATCAGGATGCCTTCAACGATCACGATCGGCTTGGGAGAGATCGGCGTCGTATCCGGCAGACGCGAGTGCGTGCGAAAGTCATAGATGGGAAGTTCTACCGGCTCACCGGCGTTCAGCTTTTTGAGATGATTAATCAGCAGCTCGTTGTCGAGGGCGTCGGGATGATCGAAGTTCGCCTGGTTACGATAATCAAGCGGCATGTCTTTCAAGTCGCGGTAATAGAGATCCTGTTGAATGAAGACGACTTCGTCGGCGCGCACGGATTCGAGTATCCGATTCGCTACTGTTGTCTTGCCTGAGCCGGTGCCGCCACAAATTCCTATGATCATTGTCAGTGATTGTTAGTTAGTGACCTCTGTACTTTGTGCTTTAGTGCTTAGTGCTTCGTACTTAGTCTTCTTTGTCGTGTAGCGTCATCCTCTCAACCTTGAACAACCATCAAAGCACTAAGCCCAAAGTACTAAGATCAATCTTACGCAAGTTTCGCAATAACTCTTCTCAACAATTCCGTAAACTGTTCGCGCACGCTCTCGCCGGTCGCGATCACCTGGCTGTGATCCACCGGGCGGTCAGAAACACCCGCGGCCAGGTTGGTGATGCAAGAGATTCCGATCACCCGCATGTCCATGTGGCGAGCCACGATCGCTTCGGGCACGGTGCTCATGCCGACGGCATCTGCTCCCAGCGTTCGGACCATGTGAATCTCAGCGGGCGTTTCGTAACTCGGACCCGTCAGCGCGGCGTAGACGCCTCTGCGCATGTCGATTTTCATAGCCCTGGCTTCTTCAATCACGATGTTCTGCAAATCAGGATCGTAGGTCGAGGTCAGATCAGGAAATCGTGGTCCAAAGCGTTCGTCGTTTCTGCCAATCAAAGGATTCACGCCCATCAAATTGATGTGATCGCTGATCACCATCAGAGAGCCCGGCGTAAACTCGGTATTCAACGAGCCTGCCGCGTTCGTCAAAATCAACGTGCGCACACCCAGCGATTTCAGGACTCGAATTGGAAAGGTGACGTCTTCGAGCGAGTATCCTTCATAGAAATGAAACCGTCCCTGCATCGCCGCGATGGGAACTTCACCGGCCTTTCCGATTACCAGGCGGCCGGCGTGGCCTTCAACTGTCGCCTGCGCAAAGCCGGCAATGTCTTTGTACGCAAGCGAGGTTGATTCAGTCAGTTCGTCGGCGAAGGCGCCGAGGCCGCTGCCCAGCACGATCGCGACCGAAGGTTCCGCATTCGCATTTGAACGAATCTGTTCCGCGGCACGCTGCGCGCGGTCGTACAACGACAACAAGTTTTCTGCTTTCATTACGGCTCGATCAACCAATTTTTCTTGCATTAATTCGCTGGCGCCAGTTTCTCACGAGCAGAACCACCGTCGCGGCTGCAATTCCCACACTCAGATCAATCCACGCCTCCCTACGGGCTGCGGCAATCGCCTCTGGACCTGGAGGAGCAAACATGCCAACGCTGCTATATTTGGTTTTAAAATACATCGTCAGTATGCCAGAAACTGCCGGTAGAATCCCAATGGCAAGAAAGCAGGACATCTGCTTGCGCGTTCGGGCAAAAAAGAACAAGGCCATGCCGATCAAGATCGAAATCGCTGTTAGCAGGAAATGGGCGAAGGTAGAAAAGCCGGCGTTCTTGATGAAGTCGGTGAGAGCCTCGGACATGGTTAAGCTCACCGCTCCTTTTGATAAGCAGTTCCCAGAGCTTTTGGCGCGCGTGACTGGCCAATGAAGCCGGCGAGCACGATGATGGTAAGCACGTAAGGGATCATCTGAATGAATTGGACGGGAATGTCTTCACCTGAGGGCAGTTTGGCCACGCCCTGCATTTGAATCGTCATCGCATCAGCAAAGCCAAACAACAGACACGCGAGCATCGTCTGCACGGGACGCCACTTGCCAAAGATCAAGGCAGCCAGGGCGATGAAGCCGCGGCCCGCCGCCATGTTGCGAGTAAAGAGAGAGGACTGACCTATAGAGAGGTACGCGCCGCCGATTCCGGCTAACGCGCCAGACATGATCACGCCAACATACCGCATGCGATTGACTGCCACGCCGGCGGCGTCGGCAGCTTCGGGGTTCTCGCCGACCGCGCGCAGGCGCAAACCGAACGGCGTGCGATACAAAACGTAGCGCGTCACGAAAACCACCACGACGGCCAGCAACGAAATGATCGAAACGTCGGTGAAAATTCTCCAGGCCGGCATGAAAGGTACGAAACGAGCGAGTACCGGCAACAGATTCTCTTTCGGAATCTGCGGCGTTGAGCCGGAAGACAGAAACAGCGCGCCGCTCAGGACCGCGGGCAAACCACTGAACAGGATGTTGATGCCCGTCCCGGTGACCACCTGGTCCGCTTTAAATTTAATGCAAGCCAGAGCGAGGATGAATGCGACCGTTGCGCCGGCGACAATTGCCGCGCCCAGCCCCACCCACGGACTGTGCGCATAGTACGTCACCGAAGCGGCCGTGAATGCTCCAGCTAACAACAAACCTTCGAGGGCGATATTAATGACGCCGGATCTTTCTGAGTACAAACCACCCAGCGCCGCCAACACCAAAGGCGTTGCCAGGCGGATGGTGGAAAACAACAGAGATAGAGTAAAGATTTGGCGCATGGTTAGCGATTAGAGCTTAGAGCTTAGAGCTTAATGCTTGGAATTTCGCCACTTCCCCCTGACTAAGCTCTAAGATCTAAAGTCTAAGCTCAGACCTTTGCCTTCTTCATCAATCCAAATTTTTTCAACGGCCCGCGAAACATTGCTTCAGCGGCTACGAAGACGATCACGATTCCCTGCAACATATCGACGATGTCCTTCGAAACATGAATCGTGTACGCATCGACGAAGATGCCGCCGCGCAACAGAATCGCGAACAGGATCGCGGCCAGGAAAACGCCCACCGGATGATTGCGCCCCAGGAGCGCGACGGCAATGCCGACGAAGCCATAATTCGCCGAGAAGCCGTCGTAATAACGATGCCGGTAGCCGAGCACTTCGTTGATTCCGACCATGCCGGCCAAGCCACCGGAAATCGCCATCGCCAAAATGATCTGCTTGCGGATCGAAATGCCACCGTATTCCGCAGCCGAAGGATTCGCGCCGGTCGCGCGCATCTCGTAACCCCACTTCGTCTTCCACAGAAATACATAGACCAGAATGCAGGCGATCACCGCCAGAATAAATGCAAAGTTCAAAGGGATTCTCGCCGGCAATCCGGGAATGAATCTGCCGAGCGTCGGCAAGCTCGCACTCGGACTGATCGGCGCGGTTTGCATGATCGCGTCGCCGGGAATCTTGTAATGATATTGAGTGAAGTAACTGAGCAACGCCACCGCGATGAAGTTCAGCATGATCGTGTTGATAACTTCATGCGAGCCGAACTTCGCCTTAAGTATTCCCGGGATGCCGCCCCAAATTGCACCGGCCACGATCGCGGCGATGCAACACATTGGCACCAACAGGATCGCAGGCAAGTGCGCGATCTGCGAGATCACGGTGTTGTCAGGAGCCGGCGCGCCAAACTTAAACCCGACCCAGGCAGCCGCAAATGCCGCAACGTACAGTTGTCCTTCGGCTCCGATATTCAACAGTCCGCAACGAAACGCCACTGCCACCGCCAGTCCGGTGAAGATCAAAGGTGTCGCATTGAAAAGCGTGTAGCCGATTCCGTCGGGCCATGAGAACGCGCTGCCGATCAGCAGCTTGTATGTTTGAATCGGACTATCGCCAATGATCCAAATGACGATGCCGCCGACGATGAAGGCAGCGATGACGGCAATCAATGGAAACAGAATCTCGCGTAAAAGTTTCATGTTGGTTTGGAGTTCCGCCTTTAGGCGGCATCGCCCGGAAACCGCCGCCTAAAGGCGGAACTCCGAACTATGGCACCACTCATCGATGACCGCCGGTCATCATCAATCCGATCTCTTCATTACTCGTCGTCTTCGGATCGACCTCGCCCGCTACCTTTCCGTTATGCAGCACCAGCAAACGATCCGACAACGAAGTCACTTCTTCCAATTCCGCCGAAACCAAAAGCACGGCGCAACCCGCATCGCGCATGGCGACGATTTTTCGGTGAATAAATTCGATAGCTCCGATATCGACGCCCCTGGTCGGCTGTGACACGAGCAAGAGCTTCGGTGGCAGCTCGAATTCACGACCTATGATCAGCTTTTGTTGATTCCCCCCCGACAGCGCGCGCGCCGGCAACATCGGGTTTGGTGGTCGCACATCGAAATCGCGAATCACCTGTTCGGTGCGCCGCTGAATTCCCTTTTGATCGAGCATGACGCCCGCAAAACCCACCGCCGGCTTCCGATAATGCACGCCGAGAATTGTGTTTTCCGCCAGAGTAAAATCCAA
>DASWQK010000187.1:0-9166 GCA_036403735.1 Pyrinomonadaceae bacterium | reverse complement strand
GTGAAGAGGCTCCGCCGCCCGCGAAGCTGAGCAAGGGTGATTTCGTGTCGGGGCAGGAGGTGCGCTGGTGTCCGGGCTGCGGCGACTACGCGATCCTGAATAACGTGCAGAAGGTGATGCCGGAGATGGGTATCCCGCGCGAGAAGATAGTGTTTGTCTCAGGCATCGGCTGCTCGTCACGCTTTCCCTATTACATGAACACCTACGGCTTTCACTCGATACACGGACGCGCGCCGGCCATCGCGACCGGCATCAAAAGCTCTAATCCTGAGCTGAGCGTGTGGGTCATCACGGGTGATGGCGATGCGCTCTCGATCGGTGGAAATCATTTCATGCACGTGCTGCGGCGCAACCTCGACATCAACTACATTCTTTTTAATAACCGCATCTACGGGTTGACGAAGGGTCAGTACAGCCCAACTTCAGTATTCGGCCAGCGAACGAAGTCGACGCCCATGGGCGTGATCGACTACCCAGTCAATCCCCTGTCGCTGGCAATCGCCAGCGAAGCCACGTTCGTCGCGCGCTCGATCGATATCGACGTGAAGCATCTCGGCACGATGGTTGAAGCCGCCGCCAAACATAAGGGTGTTTCGTTCCTCGAGGTCTATCAGAACTGCAACATCTTCAACGACCATGCGTTCGACTATTTCGCCGAGCGCAGCGTGCGGTCAGATAAAGTTCTCTATCTCGAGCATGGCAAACCCATGATCTTCGGCAAGGATCGCAATCAGGGTATTCGTATGAACGGTGCGCATCCGGAAGTTGTCACCATCGGCGAGAATGGAATCACCGAAGCCGATCTGCTGGTCCATGACATCAATCTGGAGGATCCTTCAGTGGCTTTCATGCTGGCGCGCATGGAGCAACCGGACTTTCCGCAACCAGTCGGAGTTTTCCGCGCGGTCGAACGGCCCAGCTACGATCAGATGCTGGTCGATCAAATCGATACTGCTATCGCCAAATCAGGACCGGGCAGTCTGGAAAAACTGATTTATAGCGGCGATATGTGGACGGTGGAATAAAAGATTTCGAATTGCGAAATTCGGATTGCGGATCTTGTTTTTGACAATTCGCATTTCGAAATCCGAAATTCGCAATTGGAGCGAAGCGAATGATTTGTCCATCCTGCGGTTACGACAACATCGAAGGCACCGATCGCTGCGAAGAGTGCACCACGTCGCTCTTTAATCTGGACGACTCACAAGGCGGCAGTCGCGATCTGGCGCGTTCGGTGATGGAAGACGATCTAAGCCACCTCGAACGCGAGTTTCTCGCCGTCTCTCCCGATTCGTCCGTCACTGAAGTGATCGATCAGATGAAGCAGACGCGGCTCGGTTGCGCTCTGGTGCTGGAAGATGGAAAGGTGGTCGGCATCTTTACCGAACGCGATCTGCTGAATAAATTGACGGGAAAAACTGCGCCACCGCCGACGGTCGCGGTGAAAGAATTGATGAGCCCGAACCCCGAGGTGCTGCGCGAGACTGATTCAGTCGCCACCGCTTTGAACAAAATGTCGATGGGCCACTATCGTCATATTCCTGTGCAAAACTCTGACGGAACTTACTGCGTGACCTCCATCAAGCATGTTTTGAAATATCTCGCCAAAGCCGAGTGGTGAGAGTGCTTGCGATAATCGGGGTAGTAGGCTGACCGTGAGGGCGGGCGTCGAAACACTCCAGTCCATTCTCTCACACTATGCATTCCAGAATCTTGACTTTCGCCAGCGTTGGCATAGAGTAAAGCCGCTGTTGCAACATAGGCGTTCCCATCACAATCAACAGTACGGCGCCCTCCGCGAGGCCAAACTGTTTTATTTAAGTCCTCATGCCACATGAACCGGAATTCGAATATGACGTATTCATCTCCTATAGCCGCCACGACCAGGAGTGGGTGCGCGACGAACTGCTGAAGATAGTCGAAGAAGTCGGCCTGCGCGCCTTCGTTGACTTCCGTGACTTCAAAAGCGGCGCGCCGAGCATCAAGGAGATGGAACGCGGTGTGACTACATCCCGCAAGACTTTGCTTGTGCTCACGCCGAATTACATTAAAAGCGAATGGTGCGAGATCGAAAGCATCATGTTGCACACGCTGGACCCGGCCAATCGCAACCTTCGACTCATTCCGCTGCTCAAGACTCAGTGCGAAAGACCTCTTCGCCTCGGCGCGCTCACGCATGTGGATTTCACCGATGACGCGGACTTCGAACTAGCGTGGCAGCAGCTTCTCACCGCACTCGCTGAACCCTTGGAGCGGACTGCGGAAAAACCACCTGAAGTTCAAGCGAAACTTAACAGGTCCGCCAGTTACATTGCCAAGAGAATTGGAAAATACAAATCCGGCATCGCCATCGCGCTATTTGTCTTATTGCTTTCGGCCGTTGGGTTGTTCTATTGGGTTCTCCGCAATCCGGCACCAATCGGATCAATCGCCGTGTTGCCGTTTGTCAACGAGAGCGGAGATCCTGATGTCGAGTATTTGTCGGAAGGCATGTCCGAATCGCTCATCAACAGCCTCGCACAACTTCCCCATCTGTCAGTCAAAGCCCGCAGTTCCGTATTTCGCTATAAAGGCAAAGAGATCGAGCCCCGACAAGTAGCTGCGGAGCTATCTGTGCAAGCAATCTTAGGTGGGCGTTTCGTGCTACGTGGTGACGACGTGACGCTGAACTTATCGTTGGATGATGGGCGTACGGGCGATCACATTTGGGGCGAGCAATACAGACGAAAGAAGGCAGACCTCGTCTCGTTACAAAAGGACATTGTCCGCAACGTTTCACAGAAGTTGGGAGTACCGCTATCGAAAGCAGACGATCAGAAGTTGGCTAAGAACTATCCCGAAAATGTCGAAGCCTATGACTCTTATGCCAATGGGCGTTACCACGTTCTCAAACTAACACCGAAGGAAATGCAAACAGGCATTGATTATTTCAACAAAGCGATCGCCATTGATCCGTCTTACGCCCGCGCCTATGTTGGACTTGCAGACGCCTATCGCTCGTCGGCCATCGCGGGCGAAATGCCTTCGAAAGATCTTTTTCCAGAAGCGAAGGCTAACGCACAAAAAGCAATCCAAATTGACGATACCCTCGCTGAAGCTCATGCCGAACTTGGTTTCATCATGTCCTGGTACGATTGGGATTGGAGAGCGGCCGAAAATGAATTCAAACGAGCCTTAGAACTGAATTCGAACGATGCGGACACTCACTGGTTTTACGCGCATCTCCTGTCCAACACCGGACGGCACGCCGAAGCACTGTCCGAAATAAGACGCGCCAAAGAAATTGACCCGCTCTCTTTGAGGATTAACGCGAACGAAGGGCAATTTCTGCTTCACGCCGGACGAACCGATGAAGCGTTAGCCAGCTTGCAGAAAACTTTTGAGCTAGACTCAAATTTTTGGCTTGCTCATTTGTTTGCTTCGAGTGCCTATATCGAAAAGGGGATGTTTGACGAAGGAATCGCCGAAGCGCGTAAAGCGGAAGAATTTTCGGGCCCTAATACCCACCCAATTGCGTTCGAGGGTTACGCTTTAGCGAAGTCGGGCAAGCGGGCAAGCGCGCGAGCTGTCCTGGCAAAGCTATTGCAATTATCAACCAAGCGTTACGTTTCGCCTTACTGTGTCGCCCTGATTTATAACGGCTTGGACGAGCGGGACAAAACGCTTACCTGGCTGGAGAAGGGTTCTGAGCAGCGCGACCCCAAAATGGTTTTTCTGAGAGTCGAGCCCAAATGGAATAACTTGCGCGAAGACCGCCGTTTTCAGGATTTCCTGCGTCGCGTCGGTCTCATGCCCTAACCAGGGTGAGATTAGGCAAGACAGCTAACTCTTCAGCACGCATCGCCGATTTGATCATGCACCTGGCGCCACCGGCCGCCCACTTTTTTAAACACCAACAGCTCATAGCCGTCAAAACCGCCCGCGGTGGCAAAGACTTCGCCTGAGCCATCGCCGTCTACATCAAGTTGGTCGATGAAATCAATACTCGAAAGAAAGCCTTCGGGTGGTGGCTGATACGCCTGGAACTTTACGAAGTCGGCGCGCATGGCTGCGCCCTGAGGCGTGGCGATCAAAAAGAGGTCGCGCTCGAACTTGTTTTTGGCTGCGAGCGTGAAGCTCCCGATCATTTCGTATTTGCCATCGCCATTCAGATCCGTCGCAGTAAGATTCGTAACTTTGATCGCCGGCATCAGACTCGCCGGCGTGCGATTCCGTTGATAGATACTCTTCATTAAAGTCATCACCGCCGCACGTTCGGCGTCCGTCGGTGGGCGGCGCGACACCGAATGTTTTCCCAACGTTTCTGAATTCGTCGCCAACGCCATCACTTTGCCGCCCAGGCGAGCCGACGTTGAGACGGTTGCTTGCGCGTGAATGTTGTTGCATCCTTCGCTCCACTTGCTCACCGTGGCCGTGCCGGCGTCGCCGCCGCCAAAAATCAGACGATACACAGTTCCCTTCTTGAAATACTCGTCACCAAAAGCTTTCTGCTTGTCCTTTTGCTCGTCGTTGTAAGGCGACAGCAAGCGCTTGCCTTCGAGAATCGCGACCGCATCCACTGATACTTCGCCGGATTCAGCCGACACCGCAAGAATGACAGTGCGTTTGCGTGTTTGTGCGGAAGATGTGCCGGACGAATTCACGGCAACGCACGTAAGCAGAGAGAGTGATGAAATGGTTATTGCCGAAAACATTCGTCGATAGTTCGTCCACTGGGTAATCGCGTGCATATTGCCTTTTGACTCCTCTTGATCCGGGAAGTTAGACCGAGCGTATGATACTGCATAACAGCTGAGGTCAGTACCGGAAGCGATAGCGACCGGGTAGCAATCAAGGCCATCACCGTTCTCGCGATGAACGACGACCCGGTCGCTACCGCTCCCGGTACTGACCTCATGACAACCGTGAAGTTGGCAACCTTCGTCGAGGCCACTATACTCAATTCGACCACGCGCACATTCAACTTGCGAATCGATAATCCACAGGACAATGAAAACCGCGAGCCGCTGAGCGGAAAGAATTTTCGCTTTGCGATTGTCGCCAGCCGCTGGAACGATTCGTTGGTGACGCGACTGGTCGACGGCGCCTTGCAAGCGCTCAAGGAAGCGGCCGTTGATAGGGACTCGATCGAGATTTATCGCGTGCCGGGCGCGTTTGAGATTTCGTTGTGCGCGCTAAAGGCCGCAGAATCCGAGAAGTTCGACGCGGTGATTTGCCTGGGGGTGATTATTCGCGGTGACACGCCGCACTTTGATTTTATCGCCGCAACCACCGCGCACGGCATTACCGATGCGGGTCTGAAGACCGGCGTCCCCTTGCTGTTCGGAGTGATCACCGCTGACAATATCAATCAAGCGACCGCGCGCGCCGGCGCCAAACAAGACAACAAAGGGTACGAAGCGGCGGTGGCGGCGGTAGAAGTCGTAAACTTGTATAAGAAGTCTTTTCGTTGAATGGGTTCAAGGTTTCAATGCTTGGGGCTTAGAGCTTAGTGCTTAGATTTTGGCTCTTTCGGATAACTAACGTCTAAGCTCCAAGCTCTAAACTCTAAGCACCAAGGTCCGTTTTAGGAATTTATGGGTTCTCGTCGTAAGGCGCGTGAATGCGCCTTGCAAATGCTCTTTGCGGCGGATGTTGCGGGGACGCGCAGTGATCAACTCGCGCGCACCTTTTGGTCTGAGTTGTCGGATGGCGAGCTCGAGCCGGGCGCGCAGGAATTTGCGACCAGGCTGGCGATGGGTACGCTCGCGCATCTCGACGAAGTCGACGAACGCATCAAGTCGCGCGCGGAGCACTGGCGCATTTCTCGCATGGCGCTGGTCGATCGGAACTTACTTCGGCTTGCTGTTTATGAGTTTCTTCATGAGTCGACTCCGCGCACCGTCACCATAAATGAAGCGCTGGAAATCGCCCGCCGCTTTTCGACCTGGGAAGCTACGCAATTCATCAACGGAATTCTCGATGCAATCAAACGCGATCTCGATCGAGAATCGCCTGAGCCCGAATCAGCGGCGCAAGCCGTTTCCGAAGACAATACGGAATCCGAATAATCAAAGCACGCGGATGCGCGTTTTGAGCTAAACTGCCACGCGATGACCGAAGAGCAGCGCCTGTTTCTGACTGACGCCGAGGAAATTGTCGAGCGACTGTATCGCGATCTCGAACAACTCCGCATCGTTCGCTCCGACGGCCGGCGCCGGCGCGAACTGGCCGCGCAAATTTTTCGCCGCGTTCACACCCTGAAAGGGTCAGCGGCCTCGCTCACTTTCAGATCTATCAGCGAAATAGCCCATCAATTCGAGGCCGTGCTCGACGGAACGCGACTTGGGCGGCTCGAGCTGACAGACGACATGCTGGACACCTTCGAAGCTGCGGTCGCTGCGATCGAGCGGGCGTTGCAAACCCCGCCTGAGGAGAAATCAGCGCGCGATGACAGCGTAATGGTCCAGCGCCTGGCCGCGTACGCGCAAGCGAGCAACGCGCAGGGTGTCATCGCCAGTGGCTTGCGTGCGGCTTTGCCTCCGGACATTGCCGGCTCGCTCAGCGAATACGATCTTCAGCACGCGCGCGAAGCAATTCGCGAGGGCGCAAAGCTGTTTATCGTCTCAGCCGGATTTTTGATCGACAGTTTCGATCGAGACTTTCGCGAACTCACAAGACTTCTTGGCGAAGGTGGCGAGACTGTCGCGACCATTCCTGGCCGGCCGGCAGGTGACGATCAAATCAATTTTCAAATACTGTACGCGGCCGAGTACATCTCGAGTGAAGTCCTACGCCGCGCGTCGTCTCTCGGCAACATAACGCATACTGAAGTCAAGATTGAGATGCCGGCCGGCGAAACCAGGTCGTCGCTCGGCACCGCCTATCCACTCACGCGGGCGACTGACCGCGGAGACTACGGCGCCGTCCGCATCGAATTGACGCAACTCGACGATTTGATCTCCACTGCCAGTGAACTATCCCGACAAACTGCCAATGCCCTCGCGACAATTAGCGGCTCGACACCAGCCGAGGCGGCGGAGTCGGTGACCAGAGATTTGCGCATGCGATTCGTCGCCTTTGAAGAGCGGCTGATCAAGCTGCGGCTCGTGCCCGCCGGTGAAGTTCTGCAACGCGCCGCCGCTCGCGCCGGCAGAATCGCTGCTCGTCATTTGGGAAAGGACGTCGAATTTGAGATCAAGGGCGCTGACGTTGGGATCGAAAAGTCGCTCGCCGATGTGATTGCCGATCCGCTGCTCCACCTGGTGCGTAATGCCATCACGCACGGCATCGAAGCTCCGGATGATCGGCGCGCGGCCGGAAAGAACCCGACGGGACATGTGACGCTGGCCGCTGCCAACCAATCGGGCCGCATACAAGTTACCGTCACCGACGATGGCCGTGGGATCGAACTCGATCGAGTAGTGGCCACAGCGGCGCGGCAGGGAATTTCGAGTGGGGGCTTATCAGAGGATCAGTGTCTGCGATTGATTTTCAGACCGGGTTTTTCCACCTCACGCGAACTGTCCGAGATGGCCGGGCGCGGCATAGGTTTGGACGTAGTAGATCGCGCCATGGACATCGCCGGCGGCGAAGTGCGCGTTGCGACTGAGAAAGGGGCCGGAACGACTTTCGCGATGATCGTGCCCGCGGGGCTCTCATTAGCTAAGTGTGTAATCGTGAGGTGCGGAGAACGGCTCTATGCGATCGATGCGGCTCACGTCTCCGCCAGCAGCGCAACTGGATCGCGATCGGGCAGTGACGCGACTGACTCTACCAATGTACCGCTGGTCTATCTCACTTCTTTAGTCACTCTATCAAATGATTACGCTGAGGATGTCTTCAATGAGGGTGATGCGTTCATAGTCTGGCGCCGTCCTGCGCATTCACAAAACGGGGGCAACGGCGTTCCGGGTTATCGCATTGCAGTCGATGAGATTATCGCCACCCAGGAGACACTGATTCGCGGTCTCGGGCGGCACGCCTATCGCTGGGTCGGAATTTGTGGCGCCGCGGAGATGTCCGATGGCGCCATAGCTTTGGTTCTGGATCTGCCGGAGCTTATCAAACGAGGTTTGGAGACATCGACTGGATGAGGCTGGATGATTTGATCAGAATCGGTAGTTTCGGCTTCGCGGTGTTAATAGCTGTCGCCGGCGCGCCTACAACTCTGGCGCAGACCCGTGCGTATCCCGACAAGATCCGCGGCTACAAAGTCGAACGCACGGTCGTCGAAGTTAAGAGCGCAAAGAATAGTACGGGTGCAGCAAACAACGGCACGAAGATTGATGATGCAAACGTCGATCAATTGATCACTTTCGGGAAGCCCGCTCTCGCGCGGGTGACGCCGCTGGGAATCACGTTTGAAGTTCCAATCGTGGTGGCGCCGGTGACTCAAAACGGCAAGGTTGATTTTCTCGTCTTCGAAGACATGGAAATAAATGGCCACTCAGTTAACATCGACGACTACAACCATGGATTCAACCTGCCGGGAAACGCGCCGCTTACTCTGAAGAGTCCGCTAAGCATCTATATCTACCTGCCCGGGGCAATGCTGGCCGCTATTGGTGAATGGACCGACTCGAGAGAAACGTGGCCGGTGACCGGTCGCGTTTACGTCTTTGGCAAATTCAAGAAGAGCCTGTTTAGTTTTAAGCGGTGCGTGCCGGTGGAATTGAATTTGACGATGCGTAATCCGTTACGTGAGCGATAGCGCGTTTGGAGTTCCGCCTTCAGGCGGCGCCCACGGTCAACGAGCCGCCTAAAGGCGGAACTCCGAACTGAAGCCGTCACTTCGCCAGCGCGTATATCTTTGAAATATCCGCGAAGTAAATCTGTTTTGAATCCAGAGTCAGTGACCGCATCCAGGCCGTATCGCCCTGATCCAACACAATCGACTCGCCGCCCGCCTTCGGCACTTTGCGCAAGGCATCCGGGCCAAGCGATCCAGTGTGCGGCACAAGTGCGTAGTAGTAGACATATTCGTCGTCAATGATGAAATCGAGAGTGTGCTCAATCGATGGCGCAAGTTGAGATAGCTCGTTTGTCTTCTTTGACAACTTCATCAGCGCCGAATATCCGTTGCCGGCCATCTGACAAAAATAGAAATTATCTGCGTCCATGCGCAGTCCCAGACTCGGCGACTTCGACGTATTGTGATAGACATCAGTCACCTCTCCGCCGGTCT
>DASWQK010000186.1:0-4677 GCA_036403735.1 Pyrinomonadaceae bacterium | reverse complement strand
TGCAACAAGTTCTGTACGTACTGCATCGTGCCGTACTCACGCGGCCGCGAAAAGAGCAGGGAAGCTTCCGACATCATTGCGGAGATCCACGAGCTTCACCGGCATGGCTATCACGAAATTCACCTCATCGGTCAGAACGTGAACAGTTATCGTCCGAAGACGGAAAGTGGTTTGGAAGGAATCAAAGGCGCCACGCCTTTCTGTCGCTTGCTCCGCGCCGTGGCCGCGACCGGAATGGAGCGCATCAAATTTACAACCTCGTTTCCCCGCGACTTTCATCCGGACATCGTAGCGGCGATTGATGAGCATGAAAATCTTTGTGAATGGATCCATTTGCCCGCGCAGTCCGGCAGCAATCGCGTCTTACGCGCAATGCGTCGAGGTCACACTGCAACTGACTATCTAAAAAGAATCGATGCTGTTAGAAGCGCGCGGCGCAACCTGTCCATTACCAGTGATATTATTGTCGGGTTCCCGACTGAGACCACAGCTGATTTTCGCGAGACATTAAGGCTGGTTGAGGAAGTTGGTGGCTATGACGGGCTCTATATTTTTAAGTATTCGGAACGTCCCAACACCCCGGCGGCGAGCTTGATGGACGACGTCACGTTAGCAGAGAAGTCAGCCCGGTTCATGGAACTGGAAACGACGCAGCGAAGCTTTCAGAAAAAGATTTATGAACGATATGTCGGTCGCGAGCTGCGGGTGCTGGTTGAAGGTACAAGTTCAAAATTCCCGAGCGACATGACCGGCCACTCGACTTGTCACAAGGTCGTAAATTTTCCGGGCACGGAATCAATGGTAGGCACAGTCGTCGATGTTCGTATCAGCGCCGCGAAACAAAATAGTCTCTACGGTGAAGTAATCAGCGCCCCTTAATCTGTAAGATTGTGTACAATAGGAATTCGAACATGGAAATCGAGGTTAAGATTCGCGCGTTGATGATGGATCCAAATAGTGGTACACCCATCATCATCCTCAAAGATGTAAACAGCGAAACGATGCTTCCAATTTGGGTCGGCGCTTACGAGGCGAACGCGATCGCGCTCGAGATTGAAAAGATTGCGCCGCCGCGGCCGATGACTCATGATCTGCTGCGCAATTTGATTGTCGAATTGGGATTGACAGTTGATCGGGTGGTGGTCACGTCGCTGCGCGATAATACATTCTACGCAGTCATTGAAATGACGGGTGAAGATGGCGAGTCGATGCGGCTTGATTCCCGCCCTTCGGATGCAATTGCCCTGGCGCTGCGCGCGGATTGCCCAATCTTTGTGGATACTGAAGTGATTCAGGCCTCGCGCAACTCAGTCGCTACCGAAGAAGACGCGGAAGCTGAAGATGAAAGCGGAGAGGAAGAATGGCCCGACGTGATCGGTGATGCCAGTGATTTGCCGATGTAGCTGTAACGCAAGCTGTTAGCTTGCGGTTCGCAAATGAGTTATCCGCAAACTAACAGTTTGCGCTACCAGAATTGATAATCGCGATTACTAACCAAAAAGGCGGCGTCGGCAAGACGACCACCGCTATCAATCTCGCAGCCGCGTTTGCTCGCCGCGGCACCAAGACGCTTCTTCTCGATCTCGATCCACAAGCCAACAGTTCGATCTCGTTTCTCGATCCGATGGGCATCACGCGCTCGGCTTACGAGTTGATGATGGACGGGCAGGGAACTGATGAGCTTCCGGTTTACAAAACGACCATGGAGAATCTGGATCTCGTGCCGGCGAGAATCAGCCTGGCCAAACTTGAATCGAAATTGGTTGGCGATTTCGACGCGCCGTTCCGTTTGAAAGATCGAATGGAGCCGCTGAAGAAGCAATACAAGGTGATCGTGATCGACACGCCGCCGACACTCGGCTTGATTACTGTGAACGCGCTAGTCGCGGCCAGTCATGTGCTGATTCCGATTCAGTCATCCTACTTCGCGCTCGAAGGAACAGATGACTTGCTGGAAACGATCGAGAAGGTGAAAGCGCGGCCAAATCCGAAGCTGGAAGTATTGGGCGTGCTGGTCACCTTACACGACAAACGCACCACGCTCGGGAAAGAAGTGTTCGAGCAGATCCGCCGGGTGTTCGGTCCGAGACTTTTCGAGACAGTGATCACCAAGAGTGTGCGTCTGGAAGAATCGCCGGCCTATAAAGAGTCGATCTTTACTTTCGCGCCGCAGTCATCCGGCGCCATTGAATACGAAAAACTTTGCAACGAGGTATTGAGCCGTGTCTAGAAGAGGCTTGCCCGCAGGCTTAAGCATGCGTCACGACGCGCACTACGTCGATGAGTTGACGCAAACGACGACCACTCACGTTGGCCGAATGCTGCCGACCGACAAGTTGGATCCAAATCCGGATCAACCTCGGACGGAGATCGGCGATCTCACCGAACTGACTTCGTCAATTCGAGAGAAAGGCGTGCTTGAACCTTTGCTGGTCAAGCCCATGCCGGCAGGTCGCTGGATGATCATTGCGGGTGAGCGCCGTTGGCGGGCTGCAACTGCGGCTGGTTTGCAGGATGTTCCATGCATCGAAATGGACGTCGACGAAAGCGGAGTGGCCGAGATTGCGCTGATCGAAAATATGCAGCGCAAAGATTTGACACCCTGGGAAGAAGCGGATGGCCTGCGCGCGTTGTGCGAACGATTTGGCTATACGCATGAAGAGGTCGCGCGCAAAGTCGGGAAGAGCCGCAGTACCGTTACTGAGGCGCTGTCAATTGCCGCGCTTCCTGTAGAGATTAGAAATATTTGTCGCGACTCAGAGATCACCTCAAAGTCTCTGCTGCTACAGATCGTGCGTCAGCCCGATGACGAGTCGATGCGCACGATGGCGGAACAGATCGGCACCGAAGGGTTGACGCGCGACGGCGCGCGCAAAGCGCGCAAAGCCTACATCGATCCCACGGGCGCGTCGGAACCCTACGTCTATCGTTACGAAGCGCCGGGCAGGGAATTCAAGGTTGAGGTTAAGTTCAAGAAGGGGAGTATCTCTGCTGAGGAATTGTTCGAAGCGCTAAACGCCGCCGCCCAAAATATCGACGAAGCAATCTAGGTCAATCCGTTCATTTCACGATCAATTCAGTTCATTTCGCGATCAATCCGTTTAGAGGCGGGCTATCGCCCGCCAGATTCTCGTAAGAAAAAGGGCGGGCAGTAGCCCGCCTCTAAACGAATCGTAGGAGTTGATCTAAACGAAATCAGTAAGGTCTGAGTCTCCTCAAACCTTTTTCTTCTTTTCTGCCGCGGCCTTCTTTGCCAGAGACCGGCTCCACCGCTCGAGGGTCGGTTGCAGAGGCTTGAAGAGCTTCGCGCGAATTTTATGCTGGGCCTCGTTCCATTCCTTTAGATGCTTCTCAACATACGCGCGCACGGAAGCTTCGATCGCGCCGCGCTTAACCGAGTGTCGCAACGTCAGATAATAATGCTGACCGATAAGCGAGAACACGACTCCGACCAGGTTCCCCTTGAATGAGAGCCGCGGAATTATCCTTTTATGAAACGGTTTGTTGGCTTGAACCAGCGGTGTGATCGCGATTTCAAACCACGCGCCCTGATTGCCCTGGCGCGGATGATAGAGAGCCGGGAGTTCCTGGCCTTTGGCCGCCAGGCGCGCGCGCGGCTCTGTGATCACGTCTACCAGACGCAGGCGTTCGATTCCACGGAGATGCTCGCGTGGGACACTCTCCAGGGCGCTCTCAAGGTTCGCTAGAGTATTGCGCGGCAATTTGCCGCTGTATTGGTTTTCGATCTTAACAGCCATCGCTTAATAAGAATTAGTTGGGTTCAATTTGTGTTTCGCCACTGTAGGAGAGACGAGACCGCAGAGTCAACCGAGCACTCGCCAGCCGGCGGCGCGAGTCACCAGAAACTATCGAACTGTCTTGTTTCGGAAAAATTGTCTGGGATTCCACCTCAAGGCCCGTCTCAACTCTAAAAAACTGCGGAACCTACTTGCCCTGAGCCCAAACGGGGGGGGAGCGCGCAGTTTTAGTCCGAACCCCGTTCCACAGCGGCATATGTTCTGCGTCTGATAATATATATTATGTCGAGAAGGGGAATGAGGGATTAGCGCAGAGCCGGTCTATTTCTGGCTAAGGGAGTGCGCCCTATGTCTCGTTCCCCGCAGAATGCGCGCGCGAAAGCCGCCTCGTCTTTTCAATTAACCCCAGAATTTCTTAATCAGCTGCGTGAGTCCGGTAACTGGATGATCCGGTTATCTAAAGACGGACGTGCCTACAACGGGTTTATTTGGAACCCCGTAGGCGAATGGACTGAGGCCCAAGATTGGGACTCTAAGCCAGTCTGCGGCCGTGGCCTTCATGGTCAGGGTCCGGGCGCCTGGGGCTTTGCGCATGAAGGTACGCGCCTCGAACTCGCCGAGACGGACCCGCAGCGAATAGTTGTCGGCGACAATAAGATCAAAACGCCTCGAGCTCGAATTCTCTGTACCGGATCGGAAGCTTTAGAAACCGCTCTCTATCTTCTCAGTGGCTACACCTTTCCTGGATCTCTCAACCTCAAAAAGATAACGCACCAGTTGCCGGCGACGCTTCAGAGCATCGGCGGTGACGTGGACCTGGAAGGCTACCAGCACCAGTTGCCGGCGACGCTTCAGAGCATCGGCGGTGACGTGGACCTGCGTGGCTACCAGCACCAGTTGCCGGCGACGCTTCAGAGCA
>DASWQK010000185.1:0-4844 GCA_036403735.1 Pyrinomonadaceae bacterium | reverse complement strand
AGTTGGTGGCGCTGGTCCATGGCTGCCGTTTCACTTGCTGTGGTAGTGCTGGCGGTTTGGGTGACGTTGGTGATTCTCAATCGACCATCTTCAGATAATTTACTCGCGCAGGAAGTTGTTTCGAGCCACGTGCGCTCACTCATGGCCCAGCATCTCACCGATGTTCTATCTTCCGATCAGCACACCGTCAAACCCTGGTTTGATGGGAAGATCGATTTCTCGCCGCCAGTCAAAGACCTGAAGGAGCAGGGATTCGAATTGAAGGGCGGGCGCCTCGACTATATTGATAGTCGTCCCGTCGCGGCGCTGGTCTATCAGCGGCGGCAACATCTCATCAACGTGTTTGTCTGGCCGGCAAAGAGCAGCTCAAAATCTACGACCCAGGCTTCGGTGAGCCAGGGATACAATATGATTCGCTGGACCAACTCCGGCATGGAGTGGTGGGCCATCTCCGATCTCAACCTGGTGGAGCTGCAGCAGTTTATTCAGATGTTGCAGAATTAGTTGATGCGACCATTGGTTTCATCTCGTGAATGCCGGGCCTGAGCCCGACCGTGAGGGAGGCCCATTTCTTTTCGACTGGAAGAAGATCGCCTCCATCATCGTCTAAGATCAAATTGCTCCGGAGACTTTGAGGAAACAGCGAATGAGAAAATTACTTCTGGCGATCGTTATTCTGGGACTGACGTCAATTGGCTGCAATATGCAGACTCGTGGATCGAAGTATGCAGCTGGTCCCGATGTTCCGTTTAGAGCAATACATCTGGCAGTTGGCGCCCATCCTGATATGGTCAATACCACCGATGTAAATAAAGATGGGCACCTCGACATCCTCGCCGCGAACAGTGACAGCAACAACGTTTCAGTTTATCTCGGCGACGGTAAAGGCGGATTTTCGCCAGCCCCCGGCTCGCCGTTTCCGGCGGGTCAGAATCCTTCGGACATCGCCGTCGCAGACTTCAATGGCGACGACAGTCTTGATATCGCGGTTTCCAATCACGGAGTCAAAACGGTGACTGTGCTGCTGGGTAACGGCAAGGGACAATTTGCACTGGCGCCGGGTTCGCCATTCAATGTTGAGAGCAGTCCTCATCCGCACGGAATCGCGTCCGCGGATTTCAATGGCGACAAGAAGCCGGACATTGCCGTTGATAGTTGGGGAGAAAATAAAGTACTCGTGATCTTTGGCAAGGGTGATGGCACATTTCAGACGCCGGGGATGAAACTTGAGACTGGGAAAATGCCTTACCATCGCCTGCGCGCGGCCGATATGAACGCGGACGGTAATGCAGACATCGTGACGTCGAACTTCGAAGCAGGCTCTGCTTCAGTATTGTTTGGTGATAGCCGGGGTAATTTCACGCGCAAAGATTTTCCCGTGCCGCCTAATCCTTTCGGAATTGCGATCGCCGACTATAACGGCGACCGCTATCTGGATATCGCAGTGGTCCATTACTCGGGTCAGGGCACCGATCCAAGTAAGAACGCTCTTTCGGTGCTGTTCGGAGATGGCAAAGAAAACTTCTCGCCGGCGAAGGGCTCGCCTTTTTCAACCGGAAATTATCCGGGGACACTTGGCGCGGGCGATTTGAATGGCGACGGCATCGCCGACATTGTCGTACCGAACACTCTGGACGGGACCTTAACGATTTACCTGGGCGGGCGAAATGGAATCACTCCGGCACCGTACTCTCCGATGCGCGTGGGCCGAACCCCACAGGGCGTGGCGGTGGCCGATCTCAATCACGACGGTAAAGGCGACATCGTCGTGGCGGAAGAAGAAGATAACGATGTGCTGGTGTTGCTGGCGAAGTAAGGCGAGTCAGAACCGGGAATGATTTGCTCCTCTCCCTTTGGGAGAGGTCGGGTGAGGGTGCGCAGCATAGCGACCGGATTTGGAGTGCGGCGGCAAGCATCGCGCGACGCCGCTTTGGATCCTCGTCGAGATCGGTCAAACGGTGTCTCGTCCAAAGCGCTGTCGTCGCTGCGCTCTGCCGGCGCACTCCAAATAGTTGAGTGGTTGAATCCACTCGGCTACCGCTCGGGGTTCTGTAACCTTGTACCCGAGATTTTCACATCTGCGGCGTTCCTCGAGCCGAATGCCAGACTCGGACAATCTCACAGAGCTTTCGCTCATGGTTGACTCGATAAATGATGCGGTATGGCCGAACAATAATCTCGCGGATAATCGGATTTCGGTATTCGGAAACGATGCGACCTATGTCGGGAAATACTTGCAGCTTATCTGTTTCGGAAATTAAATGATAACCGAATGTCATTGCTCGCTGAGGATTGTCATGCGAGATAAAGACAACGATGTTGTGAAGGTCGTCGCGTGAGGCCGCCAGACCAGATCAGTTTATAAGCCATGAGGCTAACGGCTTCTTAATTTGATGAGGAATGCCTTCGCCACTATCGAGTTGATCGAGGCCTTTCTGAACCGCGGCGAGAAACTCGATGCGCTCTGCAATCTCATCAATCGAGCAATTGTCCGGTAGCTCGCGAATTGTTTCCAGAACGATTTCCTTCTCAGTCATGCGAACATTATGTTATGCGCCCAAGGTTTAGATAAGACTAAGAGCGCGCCGTCAGCTTGGACGCATCAACGAGCCGCGAAGCGGCGACAGAAAATAGCCCCGGGCGTAAGCCCGGGGATCACATTCCAAAAAGAAACCTAAGCCCGCTTTAGCGAGCGAAAGATGTGGAGTGCGCTGACTTGTCAGCGCTTTCTAAAAGCGGCGACTAGTCGCCGCACTCCAAAGCGTTGAGTGGTCGCATCCCCTCGCTACCGCTCGGGGTGCTGTACCGATTTAACGTGGCGAACATTCTTGACAGCCCATCCAATTCAGTTAGTCATTCGCACATGAGCCCTAATCGCGAACCTGAGATCGTCACACGCAATGGCAAACCTGTGGCTGTAATTGTTCCCATTAAGGATTACGAGGAACTCCTGGAGAGAGCCGAGGATGCCGAAGATGTCGCGTGGTTGAAGCGCGCGCGAAAAAGGAAGCTGAGCTACCGTCCGCTTGAAGAATATCTTGCGGTACGCACGACCGCCGGATGAGGAATCAGTGAAGTGCAAATCGAAGATAGATTGAGCAGCATTTCCAAAGCCGACTCAGACGAGAAGGTTGGCGAGTTCTGGGACACTCACGACTTCACCGAGTTTGATACGAACACTCCCGATGCCGAATTCGACATCATTAGCACGGTTCCAATCCAGCTCGAATTGCTAAACGAGATCGAAGCACAAGCGACCAATCGCGGCATGAAGGTCGAGACATTGTGAATCAATGGTTGCAGCAGAAGCTTGATGAAGAAGCCGCGTAGGCGGATAATTGGCACGACGGCGGCATCTGGTAGGTCAGGGCGTTACGAAGCCTATACGTTAGACTTCTCCTTGTTCATGGAGCCGCGTCGAAGAGATATTGACATTGTTGAGTTCTGGAAAATCGATGAAAATCGACGGCGCGAAGGCCTTCGTGAAGCACCTGTTTATAGCCTCGAACGAGCAGGTCGAGCCTTTGACAATGTCGGACTGAAGGTAAACCCGGAGGCTCTTATCAAAGAGGATGAGGAAGCCGCTGAGAGAGCGAATCTAGAACAACCGCGTACTGTTCAAGATTCGCTCTTCTGATTGATTCACTGCTGTTTAATACCAAGCCCAACCTGACATCTCCCCTCTCATCCCCTATAATCATCTTGCTTCACGATTGGGGGCGACAGGCTTCGACAGGGGCCGTAACGTCCGTCGCGATGCATGCCGTGCTGGCTCTGTGCAGCTCGTTATAAAAAAAACAGGGAAACACAAATGCAAACTCTAATGAGTTCGCTCTCGCTGCCTAATTAGCCAGTGAGCGTCTCCGCCGCAAGTTGCTCATGCGCGCGGATGGAGATGTCACTTTAGATGAGCTGGCCCATCGCTTCGGTCCGTGGCGATGGGTGAGATCAAAGCCGGACTAGCCCGTGCCAACGTCTTGCTACTTCACTTAGTTGGAATCGGGCAAAACTTGTCAGGCCGCAAGGTCTGACGAAAAGAGAAGCAGCTAAGCATGTAGAGTCCTTCGGCGTTGGCTTTTGGATCCGGGTTCAATTCCCGGCGCCTCCACCAAAATTAGTGGGCAGTTTGGCCGTGAGCAGCCAGCCCCTCGTCGGAAGCATCATAAACCACCCGGCTGAGCTTGATTCCGAAGTGTCCCCATTAAATCAGACATGAAGTTCTTAGGTTATTTGTTCGCCACTATCTTTGCCGTGTCTCTACCAGTAGCAGTTGAGGCGCAGTACTTCAACATGCCCGGCAGCTACACCTATGCGCTGAATTCGGTCCGCCACGTGATGGATCTGAGTCCCGACGGGAAATTGGGTGTCACGCTCACCGATCGCGTGATTGTCTTCGATCCTTTGACCGGCGCGCAATTGGATACCAAACCATCCGGATTTGGTCCGCTGGGGATTTACCTGGCCCAAACCAGTCTCGGATTGAGGGTCGCTGTTCTAACCAGCAACGGGGGGCCGCGGCGAATCGCAGTGTTCAGTCTAAGTGCGGCAGGTAAGCTGACCCAGTTGGCTGACAATCAGCTCACTACTTCGAATTGTGACTGCGGATCCGGAGTTGTTCTTAGCGGCCCAGGCCAGGTTGGCTTTGTTAATGTTATATCGAGTTCAGATTCGAGCATGAATGATTTCGTGGCATTCAGTCTGGTGGATGGCAGCATCATCAGAAAGACCCCGATGCTGGCGGGCGGAGAGATGGGATTTTCAGAAGTGGGTGGGAAGAGAACCATCGCAATGCTCAAGGGCAGCACAGTCGGGGTGCAATGGTTCGACGTCACCGACCCCACAGC
>DASWQK010000184.1:0-7620 GCA_036403735.1 Pyrinomonadaceae bacterium | reverse complement strand
GCACCACGCGATTGCGGATGTGCTTCAGCTTTGAAGAATGCCATCTTTACGGCGCCGGATCATTGGCCGGAAGCAACCGCGCGCAAGCTTGACGCCATCATTGGTAAGTACAAACGGTAGGGTTTAGGGTTTAGTGGTAAGCTGTGAGGTGAAGAAATGAAGAAGATTGCTTTCTTTACAACGATATTTGCGCTGGCGCTTTTCTTGAGTGCGGGTGTCTGTCAGGCGCAAGGCGGAGGGGCCAAGCAGGGTCCTGATGTGGTGCGCGATCCGGACATGGAAAAGGATTCGCTGCACAATCTGGAAGTAGCCCGAGAGTATTTCAAATTGAGAAAAGCCTATGTGGCATCCTTGCAGCGATGCGAGGAAGTGCTCGCCGGCAACCCGGCGTTCTCAAAGATCGATGAAGTGCTTTACATCGCCGGTACCAGCAGCCTTAATCTTGCAGATGCCAGGGGCAAGCAAAAGCCGGGTCAATATGTCGTGCACGAAGGTGACAAGAAGAGCACCCTTACGGCTCAGGAGTTTCGCGACAAGGCGCGTGACTACCTGTCGCAATTAGTGAATAGTTATCCGCAAAGCAAGTTTAAGGACGAGGCGCTTGAGGATCTGAAATCGCTCGGTGGAGCGAAGCCAAAACAGAGCGCACCGTAGCAAAGAGCAAAGCGCAAAGGGCAAAGAGCCAGGAACCGGCGCCCCAAACACATCGAAGCACTAAGCACTAAGCACTAAGCACTAAGCACTAAGCACTAAGCACTAAGCACTAAGCACTAATCTGACTAAGCTCTTTCAATCCAAATCCGCAATCCGAAATTCGAAATCAATCTATGTCTCTACTTGTTGTTGGTTCTGTTGCGTTTGACGCCGTCGAAACTCCATTCGGCAGACGGGAACAAATGTTGGGCGGCTCGGCGTCGCACTTCTCAATCTCAGCCAGTTTTTTTACTAATGTCGCGGTCGTCGCCGTCGTCGGCGGGGATTTCGGCGCCGAAGAACGGGCCGTGTTCGCTCAGCACAACGTCGACACAACCGATCTGGAAGTTATTCCCGACGGCAAGACGTTTCGCTGGTTTGGCCGCTATGAATACGATTTGAATGTCGCGCACACGCTCGACACGCATTTGAATGTGTTCGCCGGTTTTGAGCCGAAGCTTTCCGACGGCTCGAAAAAGTCGCGCCTGGTTTTTCTGGGAAACATTCAACCCGATTTGCAGCGTGGAGTCAGGCAACAAGTCCCTGATGCGGAACTTGTCGCGCTGGACACGATGAATCTCTGGATCGACACGACCCGCGAGTCACTGCAAAAAACCATCGAGGTCGTCGATCTCCTGATCGTGAACGACGCCGAAGCGCGCCAGATTGCCGAGGAGCCAAATCTTATCAAGGCCGCGCGGAAGATCCTTTCATGGGGGCCGGGAACATTGATTGTGAAGCGCGGAGAGTACGGCGCGGCGATGTTCACGAAGGACGAATACTTTGCGATTCCGGCCTATCCGCTGGAGTCAGTTTTTGATCCGACTGGCGCAGGAGACACGTTCGCGGGCGGCTTGATGGGTTATCTCGCCAGCCAGGAAAAACTTGACGAGGGCGCGTTGCGTCGCGCCATGATCTTCGGTTCGGTGATGGCATCGTTTAATGTCGAGGAGTTCGGAACCGAGCGCGTACAGCGTCTCACGCATGCCGAGATCAATCAGCGCTTTCGCGACTTCAAACGCTTCACCCACTTTGAAGACATTCCATTTGAAAAAGCGGTTACGGTGTAGCGCAATTTGTTAAATTGCGAATGGCCAATCGCGCAAGCTAGCGTCTTGCGCTACAATTCGACCATGTTTTGTCCTACTTGCGAATCTGAATACAACCCGGGCATCACGCGGTGTCCCGATGATGACACTGAACTGGTGGAAAGATTGACGCCTGGAACGACAAGCCCCGATGACAGCGAGGCGAGTTTTGTGGTCTTGCACACGTTGTCATCGCCGGCGGAAGGCGAGATGGTCAGCGACATCCTGCGTCAAAACGGTGTGCGCGTCGTGGTGCAATCTGGAGCCAGCGATGCTTTTTCTCCATTGTTCTCAGCAACTTCTCCGGGTGTCGCGGTGCTTGTCGATGAGCGCGATCTTGATCGGGCAAAAGAGCTATACACTTCGTTCTTCGGTGAAGACACTTCACCGTTGACCGGACCGACATCCGAAGACGAGGAAGAAGCCGAATAATACAGCGAGTGCTTACGTTTAGAAGCGGGCTACTGCCCGCTTTTTTGTTTGCGTATCGCGGTTTCTCGACGAATGGAAAATCAATCAGCCGATCCCATCATTGTCTTTATGACCGCCGCCTCAGCGGGGGAGGCTATGCGAATCGCTGAGGTGCTCGTCGATAGCAGGCTGGCCGCGTGCGTGCAAGTGCTTCCTGAAATGCAGTCGATTTATCTATGGAAAGGGGAAGTTGAGCGCGCCCGGGAAGTGCTAGTGATTGCGAAGACGACGATGGCAAAGTTCGATGGTCTTCAGAATCGCGTGTGCGCTATTCACAGTTACGAGACACCCGAAATAATTGCGCTTCCCATCATCGCCGGGTCGGAAGACTATCTTAAGTGGCTGACGAGTTCTTTGGAGGGCTCGTAAGTTTTCACGATCTCAACAATCTCTGCAGGCGAATCAGTCACGTGCAACCGGCGAAAATCTTCTTCGACGATCTTGCCTTCGTCCAGCATCGGCCCACGCAACCAATCCAACATCCCTTTCCAATACGCTGAGCCAAACAGGACCACTGGGAAGTTATGAATCTTGCGCGTCTGAATCAAGGTGAGTGCTTCGAAGAGTTCGTCGAGCGTTCCAAACCCGCCGGGAAAAATGATAAACGCATCGCTGTACTTTACGAACATCATCTTGCGCACAAAGAAGTATTTGAACTTCAATGACAGCGTCAGGTATTGGTTCGAAAACTGTTCGTGAGGCAATTCAATATTGCAACCGACTGACGTTCCACCTGCTTCGAATGCGCCGCGGTTTGCCGCTTCCATGATTCCTGGTCCACCGCCGGTAATCACTGAGTATCCGGCCTTAACCAGCAGCGCGCCTGTTTCCTCCGCCGCACGATACTCCGGATGATCTGCCGGTGTGCGCGCTGATCCAAAAACGGCCACGCCATTGTTGATGTGGGCCAGGTCTTCAAAGCCCTGGACGAACTCGCCCATGATCCGGAAAACGCGCCAGGTGTCGGTGTGCAGGAATTCGTCGGCATGCGGTGTTTCCAGCAAGCGCTCGTCCTGCGTGCCGCCGTGACTCTGCTTGTAATAATCTTCGTCTTTCATCGTTCTCGGCAGATTTAATACAACCACAGAGGACACAGAGGGAGTAACTAAACAACAGGGTAGAAATTATTCGTCGCAAGGTTGAAGTGTGGCCGTCCACACCTTACTGTTGCTTTTCTCTGTGTCCTCTGTGGTTGACATATCTCGCACTAGATCTAGATTCCCATTATGTTGTAACCACAGTCCACGTAGATTATCTCACCTGTGATTCCTGATGACAGCGGACTGCAAAGAAACAACGCGGTGTTGCCGACTTCGCGCGGCTCGACGTTGCGCTTTAAGGGCGCTCGTTCAGCATGAACTTTCAGCATTGTGCTCAAGCCCGAAACACCACGGGCAGCTAATGTCTGAATGGGCCCGGCGCTAATCGCATTCACGCGAATATTCTTTGGACCGAGGTCCGCCGCGAGATAACGCACGCTGGACTCCAGTGCTGCTTTCGCGACGCCCATCACGTTGTAGCCCTGATAAACTTTTTCCGCGCCATGAAAGGTCATCGTGACTATGCTGCCGCCATCGGTCATCAGAGGCGCAGCCGCGCGCGCCATTTGCGTCAGCGAATAAGCGCTTACTTCCAACGCTCCGAGAAAACCATCCCGGTCAACCTTCATGTACTCGCCTTCCAAAGCCTCACGTGGCGCAAACGCGATACTGTGAATCACAAAATCGAGACGGCCAAACTCGGAAGCCACGCGGCTGAACGCGTCATCAACCTCTTCCTGTTTCGTTACGTCACAGGAAATCAAAGGCGAGCCGGGCATTTCTTCTGCCGTAAGGCGCTCAACATTTTCTTTCAGTCTTTCACCCTGATAAGCGAAAGCGAGACGCGCGCCGGCTTCATGCAGCGCTTGTGCCGTGGCCCAGGCGATCGAACGTTTGTTGGCGACACCAAAAATGATTCCTTGTTTGTTTTGCAGCATAGATAAACGATCTATTGGTCCCTATCTTTGATTTGATTCCTTAACTCGGTAGTCCGGTTCCTGGTCGTATCGGCGAGGCACATCGCTTCGATCATCGGACGAATGCTCCCGCCTTTGTACTGATCGGCCACGAACTCGCAGTTGGCATCGCGATACTTCAACCATGCCGCTTCTACTTGTTTTAGCTGAGTCCTGTCCGCATCGTCGAGCTTTCGCGTCAACTGGCCATAAACCTGATTCAAGGTCGCGTCGGCCGCCTTGTATTCTTTCCCCCAGCAAATGTTCATGTCCGTTTGCGTCTGCGCGTCGGCGCACGGCGTCGGCTTTTTTGTTCCTTGCGCGAACGTAAAAGCACCGACAGGGACAACTAAGATCAGGAATACGATGGCAAGTTTCATGAGCGAATCCTTTTAGAGTCGATATTCAATGAGCCTGCGAAGCAGGCGGAAGAGTTTAGCCCAGGGTGAGCGAGCGAAGCGAGCCTAAACGCTTAATGTTTGAAATGCCTCACTCCCGTAAACACCATCGCCAGATCATGTTCATTCGCAGCCGTGATCGCCTCTTCGTCGCGCATTGACCCGCCGGGTTGAATAATCGCGGTTATCCCTTGCTTTGCTGCTTCGTCGATACCGTCGCGAAAGGGAAAGAAGGCGTCGGATGCAACGACTGATCCGCGAAGCGGAAGTTGCGCGCGCATTGCTCCAATCTTCACTGAATCTACGCGCGACATTTGCCCCGCCCCGACCCCGACTGTTTGCTTGTCATGCGCGTAGACAATCGCGTTCGACTTTGTGTGCTTGCAAACAGTCCAGGCGAAAAGCAGATCGTCGATTTCTTTTTCACTCGGCGCACGTTTCGAAACCACTTTCAACTCTTCGCGTTTTATTCGATGCGTGTCCCGTGTTTGCACCAGCATCCCGCCACTGATTTGTTTGTATTCAACCGTGTCCCGGTGCGCACTGGGCCAGCAACGCAGCACGCGCAGGTTTTTCTTCTGCCGGAGAACTTCGAGTGCCGCCGGATCATAATCGGGCGCGACAATTACCTCGGTGAAGATTGCAGTGACGGCACGAGCAGCCGCCTCGTCAACCGGACAATTGAAAGCCACAATCCCGCCGAAGGCGGAGGTTGGATCAGTCGCGAGTGCCCTGCGATAAGCATCAACCGCCTGCGGATCGAGCGCCACGCCGGCAGGGTTCGTATGCTTGATGATGGCGCAAGCCGTTTCTTCAAAGTCGAAAACCAACTGCCAGGCGGCGTCTGCATCAACGTAGTTGTTGAAAGACATCTCTTTGCCTGAAAGGACCTCGGCATTAGCGATGCCGTCACGCATCGACATCGACATCTTGTAAAGAGCTGCGAGCTGATGAGGGTTCTCTCCGTAACGCAAGTCAGCTTTTTTGCCAATCGACCATCGAGCGCTTCCCGGTAGACTTCCGCGAAAGGCTTCAATTGAGAATTCTTCAGAATCAATCTCGATCGGTGCGGGTGGAGTAACCAGCTTGCCGTCTCGACCAACTGAGAAAATATTGTTGGTCGCGCTGCCGCCGCCGGTGTTGCTGTTGATTCCAGTTTCCCTGTGACGAAATCCTCCGGCAAGGTACATGGAAACCTTCATGTCATACATGGCTGTAAGAGTAAATGCAGTTTGGGCCAACGATCGCCTGGTCTTGAGTGAAAGCCCCCCATCATTTTCCACCATCTCTGCAAGCACATCGGAGTACTGATCAGGGCGAACTATGACTGCCACGTCCTGCGCGTTCTTCGCCGCTGATCGAATCATTGCCGGTCCACCGATATCGATCTGCTCAATCGCTTCCGCTTCGGTTACACCTTCGCGCCTAACAGTCTGCTCGAAGGGATAGAGATCGATCACCACCATGTCGATCGGTTCAATACCGTTCTGATTCATCGCCGCAACATGTTCAGGATTGTCTCGCACCGCCAATAAACCGCCATGAATCTTTGGGTGCAGAGTTTTGACCCGTCCATCCATCATCTCAGGGAATCCGGTTATGTCTGAGACGTCAGTGACTTTGATTCCTGACTCGCGCAGGGCCTTTGCCGTTCCGCCCGTGCTGTTGATCTCAACATCGAACGTTTTTAGTTCGCGCGCGAAATCGACGATGCCGGTTTTATCCGAGACGCTAATGAGCGCACGGCTTATCTTTCGTAAACCTGAATGGTTTTGATCGAACATGCTGGTTCCTGAAGTTGATTTTGGCGACCCCAATCTTAAGCTAAGTCAGGCCTTCCACGAAGTGTGGGTGCCTGAGAGTTTGTTGCTACTTACGGCGGGGCACTAGCCCGACCGTAAGGGAGGGCTCATTACATGGGTCAATGCCGAGCCCTCCCTTACAGTCGGGCTAAGGCCCCGGCCTGCACACCCAAAGTGTTGGGCGTACCAATCGATCTGATCGGGTTGACACACAAACGCCCGGGTCCAAACAGAAACTTTGCAGATTGTCCTGGATGATAGGCGCGAGCGGAGGACTGTTGGGTAAGCGGTTTGCCGGAACGAGCTAAAACAGGAAGCGCCCAAAGAACAAGATACTCAGGATGATGACGATTGTGATGACGATGATCTTCACTAGTGTCATTGTGGTTTCCTCGCTTAAGAAGTGACCCGATTTTAACGGCGGTGCCCGGGCATGTCAATGCCCTCATTTGTAAAGAATTGTTAATTCATTCTCGTGGATACGTATCCACGAGAATGGGGAATCCGGACTCCGGTCCAACGATTTGCTCGGTTGCGGTTCAGTGGGTCGCGACAGGTCTTGGCAAGAGCGCCTTTTTCAACGCGTCGAATTTGCGTTTTGGGTCCAACAGAACCTGGATTCCGTCGTTGACCACCCGGCCGGTTCCGGCGTCGATTGGAATGGCAGCCCACGACGGCGCGGCAAAGTTATATTCGACTTCCAAGCCCGTTCGATAGAAAGCGCGAACCGTTTCCACCACACCCCACGCTTCATTTTGCGAACGTGCGATTTCGCCGAAGACTGATAACCATTTATGGTCATCGAGGTAACGGCTTGCGTTGGTTGTCAGGATCATCAGGTCAACGTCCGATGTTTCATTAGCCGCCCCACCCGCGTAAGAGCCAATGAGCGCAGCGCCTTCGATATCGAATTGCTCCCTCGCCCAATAGGTAAACTTCTCCAGGAATGCATCAATATTCATCTCAAGCAATACGAAGCAACCGAACGGTTGAGTTGACGCGGCGGGAGACAACGGCGTTACGGACCAGTTGTCGATGACAAGCCCGCTGGTTCCGCTCGCGTCCAACGATTTGTTGAGCGGCAGATTTATAAGGTTATCTTCTGCGCCCGCTTAAGAAGATGTCGCACCTTCAACAAACGGGCGATATCATTTTGGAACGTTACTGTCGTT
>DASWQK010000183.1:0-4767 GCA_036403735.1 Pyrinomonadaceae bacterium | reverse complement strand
ATAACCACCGCTTTCTGGCCCTCTGGGGACTTGCCGGCGAAGAAATATTGGGCAAGTTAGATCGAGAAGCGATGGGGTCAGTGTTAGATCAAGTGAAGTCGCCGCAACAGTTCGTAGAACGAGTTCAGTATTTATACGAACACCCGGATGAACGAAGCGAAGAAGAGATCGAACTTAGTCATGGCCGGACGTTCGAAAGGCACAGCGCGCCGGTGCACGGTCCGCAAGGTGAGCACTACGGACGTGTATGGTTCTTTCGGGACATTACGGAAAGAAAACTGGCCCAGGCAGAGCTGACACGGCTGGCCACCGCAGTCAACCAAACAGCCGACAGCATCGTGATTACCGACACGGCGGGAAACATCGAATACGTTAATCCTGCGTTCGAGCTCGTTACCGGCTATGCGAAGGAAGAAGTACTCGGTAAAAACCCGCGCATCCTTAAATCCAATACGAACCCGCCTTCGATATACGAAGATCTATGGGAGACGATTACCCGCGGCGACGTTTGGGTCGGACAATTGATAAATAAGCGGAAGGACGGCAGCCTGTTCAATGAACGTGCGACGATTTCCGCGGTCCGGGACGAAGCCGGGAAGATCGCCCATTTTATTGCCGTTAAGAAGGACACGACCCACGAACACCACCTTGAAGAGCAACTTCGCCAGTCGCAAAAGATGGAAGCCATCGGCCAGTTGGCCGGCGGCGTGGCGCACGATTTCAATAATCTGTTGACGGCGATTAGCGGATACACCACTCTCGCGCTTCAACGCCTCGAGGAACACCACTCGATCAGGCCTTACCTTGAGGAAGTCAAAAAAGCGGGTGATCGTGCCGCGAATCTAACTCGACAATTGCTTGCCTTTGGCCGCAAACAGATCTTGCAACCGATTCCTCTCGATCTGAACGGCACTGTGTCTGACATGAATAAGATGCTGCGCCGACTGATCGGCGAGGACATCAATCTAAGCGCGAAACTGGCAACCGACTTAAAGCCAATCAAGGCCGACCCCGGACAGATTGAACAGGTGCTGATGAACCTGGTTGTCAATGCACGCGATGCGATGCCGCAAGGCGGCCGCCTCACAATCGAAACCGCAAATGTGGAGCTGGATCGCGAATACGCGCGAGGTCACGTCGGCATCCAACCAGGCAATTACGTGATGCTGGCAGTTAGTGACACCGGCACCGGCATGAGCGAGGAAACGCGCGCGCGAATATTCGAGCCCTTCTTTACCACTAAAGAAAAAGGCAAAGGAACCGGGCTGGGTCTTTCGACAGTCTATGGAATCGTGCAGCAGAGCGGCGGGAGCATTTGGGTTTATAGCGAGCCAAATCAAGGAACGTCGTTCAAGGTTTATCTGCCTCGACTCGAGGCGCCGGTGAAGTCGGACGAAGAGAAGCCCGCCCTGGAACTTGTGCCGCGCGGATCAGAGACCGTCTTGCTGGTTGAAGACGAAGAAGTCGTGCGCGGACTTGCGACCCACATCCTTGAAGACGCCGGATACAAAGTGCTCGCGGCCAGAGACGGCGCTGAAGCGATTCAGTTATGCACCCAGCCGGCTGAACAAATCGATCTGCTGTTAACTGACGTAGTGATGCCGGAGACCAGCGGCAAGGAAGTCGCTGACCGCGTGACCAAACTCGTGCCGCACCTGAAAGTTCTGTTCATGTCCGGTTACACGGACCAGGCGATTGTCCACCACGGCGTCTTGGATTCGAACGTGGAATTTATTCAGAAACCGTTCACGCCACTGGGTCTGTCAAAGAAAGTCCGTGAGGTTTTGGATTCCAACGGCCACACACAGCGTGATTAAGAAACTATGATCGAGAAAAACGTTCTGCCAGCAATTCTGATCATCGACGACGAGGAACAAATCCGGCACCTCCTGACGGACTTGCTGTCAGCGGAATACGAATGTGTGCAGGCCTGTTCCGCCGAGGAAGCATTAGCGGTGTTAGAGACTCGTACGTTCGACCTGGTCCTGAGCGACATTAACATGAGCGGAATTACCGGGCTTGAGCTGGTACCGCGAATTCACCAGAGCACACCCGACACAGTCGTCATGATGATCAGCGGTCAACAGACGATCGATTTTGCGATCGAGGCCATGCGAGCCGGCGCTTTTGATTTCATAACCAAGCCGATGGACCTGCGGCAGGTGCAAGCCGGGGTGGCGCGGGCGCTAAATCATCGCAGACTGATTGAAGACAAGCGGCGCTATGAGAATCATTTGGAAGAGTTGGTCCAGGAGCGCACCGCAAAAATTGAACATCTCGCTTATCACGATCGCCTGACCGATCTTCCGAATAGGAATTTATACGAAATTCGCTGCGAAGCAGCGCTCGCAACCGCACCAGCCCAGGGCGGCGCCGTATTGCTGGTGTCGCTTGATCGTTTCAAGAAGATCGTCGGCGCGCTGGGTCATGCCGCGGGCGATGTCTTGCTCACTAACGCGGCCGCCCGGATGCAATGCTGCATTCGCGGCCATGATGTCATCGCGCGATTCGAGACGGACGAGTTTGGAATCTTGCTGACGGGCATCGAGGACGCAACTGAGGCAGCCGACGTCGCCCTCACGATCGCTGCCGCAATGAAACCGTCATTCAGTGTGGGCGGAGGTCAGGACGTCTTCGTGACTACCAGCATCGGCATCAGCTTGTTTCCCGCGAACGGTCATGATGCTGCGACGATCATCAGAAATGCGCGCGCCGCCCTGGATCAAGCAAAGCAACTAGCCGGAAACAATTGTCAGTTTTATGTTCCGGAGATGAATGCGCAGGCGTTGACGAGCCTGGGTCTGGAGACGAATCTGCGGCGCGCCGTCGAAGAAAACGAGTTGGTCACTTACTACCAGCCGATTGTGTGCCTGGCCTCCGGCAAAACCGTCGCGTTCGAAGCGTTGGTGCGCTGGCAACATCCGCGTCTGGGGTTGCTGAATCCTGTCGACTTCATTGCTTTGGCCGAAGACACCGGCCTGATTCTGGAAATTGGGACCCTGGTAATGCGCACAGCGTGCGCGCAAATCCGCCAATGGCAGTCCGAGGGCCACCTGCCATTGCGAATCGCGATCAATGTTTCGGCCCGGCAAGTGTTGGAAAAAGATTTTCTCGATCAACTCATACTCGCGTTGGCAGAAGCGCGGCTGGATGCGCAGTCACTGGAACTTGAGATAACAGAAACATCGATCATGGAGAATTCAGAATCAGCGATCCGGGTGCTCTCTGACATTCGCCGCCTGGGTGTCCGTGTTTCGATCGACGATTTCGGAACCGGCTATTCGTCATTAAGCTATCTCAAGCATTTGCCGATCGATACAGTGAAACTCGATCGCTCTTTCGTAAGCGGCGCGACGACTGATCCTAAAGATGCGGCGCTGGTAAAGGCGATCGTTACCCTCGCTCATAACCTGAACCTTGAGGTGATTGCCGAAGGAATCGAGACTGATGAGCAGCACGAGTTCCTGCGCTTGCTCGGGTGTGACGAGGGTCAGGGATACCTGCTGGGCCGGCCGGCGCCGGCAGAGTTGATCGATTGGACCAGGCTAAATCCAAAGCGAAAACAGAGTGTGGTGGCGAGTCATCGGCCCGCCGAAAACATACGTTTAGTAATTAACGAGTGAGATAGAAACCATGAATCAATTTCAAGCTTTAGTGATCGACGATGAACCGCAGGTGCGCGAATTTGTTTCGACCATTCTCAGTAACGACGGATGGAAGGTGGCGCAATCCTCATCCGCCGAAGAAGCGTTCGCGATGCTCAACGACCAGGCGTGGTCAGTAGTGTTCTGCGACGTGATGCTGGGCGGCGCGGACGGCTACTCAGTGCTGCGTCGATTCAAAGAAGAGTTGCCGGAAACGAAAGTTGTTTTGATGACCGGCCACGGCTCAGCCGTCGGCGCGCTGGATGCGACCGCCTCTGGCGCTTACGACTATTTGCTGAAGCCGTTTGGACCAGAGGAAGTTGGATCTCTGGCGACCGCGTTGCGCCAACAACTTTCGGAAAAGACGCGCGCTCTCTCACCAAAGCATCACCCCAGCTATCGAACCGACATCGAACTGGTCGGACGTAGTCACGCGTTCATCGAAGTCATGAAACAAGTCGGCCGAGTGGCGCCGACTAACCTCCCCGTCTTATTGACTGGTGAATCGGGCACCGGTAAAGAACTGGTAGCGTCTACGATCCATCAGCGTAGCGGCCGCGGCGATCGGACCTTCGTGGCGGTTAATTGCGGCGCCATTCCCGCCGAATTGATCGAAGCGGAACTGTTCGGACACGTAAAAGGGTCGTTCACCGGAGCCGATCGCGATCGACGCGGATTGTGGGAAGAAGCCGACGGCGGAACGGTATTCCTGGACGAAATCACGGAAACGACCTTGTCTTTTCAGGTGAAGCTTCTGCGCGTGCTCCAGCAAGGCGAAATCCGTCGCGTTGGATCGAATCAAACCCAGAAAGTGAACGTGCGCGTTATCGCCGCCAGCAATCTCGACGTCGAAGGCGAAGTTCAGGCTGGCCGGTTCCGCAACGATCTTTTCTATCGTTTGAACGCGGTGGCGCTCACGCTCCCGCCTTTACGCGAGCGGCGCGAAGATATTCCACCGCTGGCCCAAACCTTTGCGGAACGAGTTTTCTCGCTGAGCCCATCGGTGCGATTTGCGCCGGAGGCGCTGACTCTGCTGCAGCGATACGATTGGCCCGGCAATATTCGCGAGTTGGAAAATGCAGTCGTGCGCGCGGCCGCGATGTGCGACGGCACGATTCGCGTG
>DASWQK010000182.1:0-5708 GCA_036403735.1 Pyrinomonadaceae bacterium | reverse complement strand
TGCCGAAAGAAAAACGTGAGGCTCTGCTGCCTGAGACATCAGCGCTCGACGTGATCGTTGTGGGATCAGATCAACGGGCAACCCTGGGTACGCAGGCCTCTGGCCTGCCAAAATCTGCGACTCTCGATCTCGCTCTGCTTCAACAACTCAGAGCTTCGCTTGAGAGCCAGCGCGAATCATTCGAGCGGCTGGGTCTTAACCCGGCGAACCTCGAAACTTTTCAAGCAAGCAACAACTGGGTCGTCTCAGGAAAGCACACCGCTTCGGGCAAACCTCTGCTGGCGAACGATCCGCACATTCCCGCAGCCGCGCCCGGCATCTGGTATCAAACGGAGATGACCGGGCCGGGGATGCACGTCGCCGGAGTAACCTTCCCGGGCGCACCGGGAATCGTGGCCGGCCATAACGACTACATCGCGTGGGGCGAGACCAACCTTGGGCCAGATGTCCAGGATGTTTATATCGAGAAGTTCGACAAGGACAATCCGAATCGTTACCTCACGCCCACAGGTTTGCGCGATGCGGAAGTTCGTCACGAACAGATCAACGTGCGCAAGAACCCAATCGATCCAAAGAGCATCGTCACGCAGACTCTTGATGTGACCGTTACTCGCCACGGCCCGATCATTCTTGAGAAAGATGGAGTGCGGTATGCGCTGCGTTGGCCCGCGCTTGATCCGGCGACACTTGAGGCGGCCGGGATATTCGACGCGAACCGCGCGCGCAATTGGAAAGAATTCACCGAAGCGTTGAGCCACTACAGTGGCCCAACGCAGAATTTTGTTTACGCTGATGTCGATGGCCACATCGGTTATTACGGCGCCGGCCGGATTCCGATTCGCAAGAACGGCGATGGCAGCGTTCCCTATGATGGTTCGACTGACGACGGTGAGTGGACTTCGTTTATTCCGTTCGACAAATTACCGCATAGTTTTGATCCGCCTTCGGGAATCATCGTGACCGCGAATCAGCGAGTAGTTGGCAACAACTATCCGTATTTTCTGAGCCACAACTGGGCGCCGCCTTACCGCGCACGCCGAATCTTCGATCTGTTATCAGCGAAACCAAAGCTGACGACGGACGATTTTCGAAAGATACAGAGCGATGTCTATTCGATCGCGAGCGTCACCTTCGCGCGCGCCGCGGCGAAGACTTTGAAAGCAGTGTCAGAGCCGGGAGCGGTAGCGACCGGATCAAATGAACAACTTGCGAAACTCATCTCAGACCTTGAGTCCTGGGACGGCATGATGAGCGCGGATTCCCACACTGCCGCCGTGGTCAGTCAGATGCGCGGCGCCTTTCGAACGCGAGTGCTGAACGCTGCGCTCGGTCCCGATCTCCTGAAGACCTACACCTGGGCGCAATCCGAAATCCTCATCGATCGCATTGCAACTGAGCAAACGCGCGAATGGTTGCCGAAAGAATTCAACAGCTACGCTGATCTGTTTCGCGCTTCGTATGACGACGCGAAACAGAACTTGACGAAATCGATCGGCGCGGACGAATCGCAATGGACCTGGGGCAAGATCGCGATCGCTCGCTTCCCTCACCCGCTGGCTGCGGCGCCTTTGATTGGGTTGCAATTCACAATCGCGCCGTTCCCGCAGAACGGTTCGGGCGGCAGCGTGAATGTAGGCTCGTCGGTTTCGATGCGGCTCATCGCCGACCCGAGCGATTGGGACAAGACGCAGAACGGAATTCCGCTCGGCGAATCAGGGACTCCAAACAGTGCCCACTGGAAAGATCAGCTGGACGACTGGCACCATGTGACACCGCGCGCGCTGCCATTTAGTAAGGCTGCCGTCGACGCCGCGACGAAAGAAACGCTCTGGTTAGTGCCGAAAGATAATTAATCCACAGATTACCTAGATTCAGAATTTGCCACGAAAAGCACAAAAGGCTCAAAAGCAGATCCTGCGTTTAGGATCATCAGCTCAAGAATAAATTTGCTCCCGAGCTTCGATTTCAGTTTGTGCATCCTGTTCCTTCTTGCGCCTGCTTCCTATCTGTGTAATCTGTGTAGTCTGTGGATACGTGCCGCACCTTCATCGCGATCGAGCTCCCGCGCGACGTTCGCCGAGGCATTAAGGAACACATCGATCAACTTCGCGCCGTATTTCCAGACGTGCGCGCCAGTTGGACCCGCGAAGACAACCTGCATCTGACTCTGAAGTTTCTCGGCAATGTTCCGGTCGCCCGCATCCCTGCGCTTTCAAATGCAGTCGCCGAAGCAGCTCACGAGATCGATCCATTCGATCTGGGCATCAGCAGCTGCGGTACTTTCCCGCCGCACGGCCGCCCGAAAGTTTTATGGATTGGGTGCCCAACCATGGAAGCGCAGGCTTCCCGTCTGCATTTATTGCATGGCGCACTGGAAGATCGTTGCGCCGCCGCCGGCTTCGAGCGCGAGCCGCGCGCATATCATCCACACCTGACCATCGCCCGCCTGCGCGAATCAAAAGATTCGCGAACATTGGCTGAGCATCACAGGCGGCTCGACTTCGCTTCGCAATCTTTCACCGTTTCAGGATTGGTTGTGTTTAGAAGTGAGCTAAGCAGTAAAGGATCAAAACATACCGCGCTTTCGCGGCATGAACTAGGGTGATTAGTTAATTCCTATGGTCGATCAAACGGTTATTACTATCTTTCCTCGAGCGTGCCCTTGTTCCAGATGACGGATAGCCTCAGGGACTTCTCTTAGGGTGTAAAACTTGTCGATGACCGGGGTTACTTTTCCGGTCTGAATGAGATCGCCCAGGATGGTCAGGTCGTCCTTCCTCAGCCTCGCAATCAACATGACGAAGTTCTGACTCACGAACCATGATAAGACGAGACCTTTGAGCGCATGACTCAGACTAGTCCTGACTTTGCTTGCTCCGACAATGACGAATTTGCCATTGGGATTTAAGACGCGCCTGCAGGCGGACGGCGAATGGTTACCAATGCAGTCGAGAATCACATCGTAGCGTTGCGTTCCTTTCGTGAAATCCTCTCTGGTGTAGTCAATGGTCGCGTCTGCGCCAATGGATCGAACCATGTCGATATTTCCAGTGCTGCACACTCCGGTCACCTCTGCGCCGAACGACTTGGCGATCTGCACCGCGAAGGTACCCACACCTCCCGCCGCGCCATTAATCAGGACCTGCTGCCCCCACTGAAGCTTTCCCTTGTCGCGAAGACCCTGCAAGGCAGTGAGCCCGGCGATGGGTACAGAAGCAGCTTGCTCCCACGTCACCCTATCCGGCTTGATAACGAGTGCCGACTCGGATGCGCATGCATACTCGGCAAACGCTCCGCTGCACGCGCCGAAGACTTCGTCTCCTGATTTGAACTGCGTAACGTTGCGACCCACCGCTTCAACCTGGCCGGCCACATCACGGCCCAGGCGGGTGTCCTTTGGTTTGCTCAGGCCGGTCTTTATGCGAATGAGGTACGGCCTGCCTCGGTAGTGACGGTCAAAGGGATTGACTGAAGCCGCGCGAACTTTTATCAAGACCTCATGGTCACCGGGCGTGGGCTTTTCAATCTCTTCACATTGAAGAACATCGGGTGAACCATAATTGTGATAGGCAATAGCTTTCATCAGTTTCGACTACGAGTATGTGGAACCTAACGTTCGACCGGAGTTTCACGGTCCATCAGGCTTTTGCCCAAAACCACATCCCGCCCGCGCAGATATTTTTCGAGCCGAGCGAGCCTGCGGAGCAGGTGAAGGCGTAAAGATCGGGGCGTGGATTAGTCGCTATTTATCTAGTTACATTGGTCGGTCGGGCAGGCAACATTAAGGAAATTAAGTCGCCATTAGAGGCAAGCTGACGTACTCCCACGAGTTTAGAAGAGCGAGTCCCGCATACGGATACAGCACGATCGTCGGTTTCACGCTGTGGCAGGCGCCATCTGCAAACATAGCGGGTTCAGTGTTCCATCAATGAGTGAGTTCTCTTCGCGTTTTTTAGAAAAGTCCAATTGCGACGCCCGGCCCAACCGGGGAGGACGAATACGAGGGGCGTCGGGTTCGACCTGAACGGCGATGGGATGGCGTGGGATCTGAATGGTAACGGCTTCATAGATGCTCCAGAGCTGTTTGTCACCTTCAGCAACCAGCCGCTATACGCTCCTCCAAAACGCCTTTCTCGCGCGGGCCGAGTACGACAAACCGGAAGAGATACGCGTAACCGATCAATCTTCGTCCGCGACTCCCAGCTTTGCAGATTCTTCGAGCAGTGCTTTCTGTATTGAATCGCGGAGTTTAATGTACGAATCGGTGGGATAGACGCTGATTGCGCCATCGATAGCACGCTTGGCGGATTTGAGTTTGTTCAAGAGGGTATTTTGATCAGTTTTGTGAAGCTTACCGATCTTGTAGTCCTCAAACCTGACATAAGCCTCAGTATGGCAGTACTCGGGGAACATAGGCAGCCACTCCTGAACGTCACGTTTCAATGCGTTAATTTCCGCAACTGCTTCACGAATGCTCCTACCAGCCTCTTTGAAATTGCGTGCCTGCCGCAGTTCCTTGCCTTCCCAAGCCGCAAGGTAGGCAATGTTGTTGCGATTTGCGCCGATCAGTTCCTCATACGTTGCTCCAAGCGCGGGAAAGTCGGGACTCTTCTGTTTTAATAGAGTGATGGCGAGCCTTGCGTCCTCGATCGCACTTCTCATTGTTTGAGAGCACGATGGTTTTGCAGAGGGATCTAACAACCATGAGAAAGTAACTATTGCACGAGCGTGATGGAATCTGGAGTCGTCCGCAAATCGTTTGATGGCTTTGCTTGCCACATCCCACGCCTCATCATACTTTCTGAGGCGCCTCGCTGCCCAAGCTAGAATGTACAAGTACTCTCGTTCGGAATAATCTACCTCCTTTAGCACGTCAGTGCGCCCAAGCATCTGATACGCATGTTTGTAAGCACGTTCGTCGCCCTCATTCGTAGGAAAGGCCAAGTGCAAGAGACATCTAACTATTTCGTGTTCGGCCTGAAGGGTGCTGACATTGATATCGATTTCGAAATACAACCTGTAGGCACGATCAATGATTTCAGACTTGTCCGCACCTCCTTGAGGCGGCGTCTTGTAAAAGCTTAGGATGAGTTCGATGATTTCGCGGTATTTGTTATTACGTACAATGGGGTTGAGCGGCAGATACTGAATAGTGCTCATCACCGGGTCCCGCCCATGCCGCAGGAAGTCCTTGTTTTGAACTGACGAGCGTGCACGAGTCCAGTTGTCGGACATCATGCTCTGCACAAAAAGTAGCTGTTGTTTTTCGAGCATCCTCTTGTTGGCAAGATCCTGAAGTCCCGTGTCACACAACTCGCGGAAGAATTGCATGAATTTCTTTTGAGGTTGTCCTTTGGGCGTAGCCTCCAACAATTTGTTATATTCGCCCAGCGTGTTAAGCAATCCCAAATTGCGGATTTCGTGTCGCCGTTGGTTTATCTGCTTATCTAGCCTGTCGACGCTCGCGCAGACAGACTTCAGTTCACAGTGCGCCGGCACGTGACCATCAAGCACGCATTGCGAACAGAGTTCATTGAGGGTGGTGAATCGTTGTAAGCCCTGGAGCGTGTCCTTAAAATCGTTCAGTTGGGCTAGCGTTTCGTCGTGGTCCCCGGTTGGACTCTTGTGGACGACATAGGTAAACAACTGTGCTCTATCTCTATGGAAGGCAAAGGGCTGGCGCGAGACAATTGGCAGATAGTCGTGGG
>DASWQK010000181.1:0-10599 GCA_036403735.1 Pyrinomonadaceae bacterium | reverse complement strand
CGCTGATAAAGAAGCAGGCCAGCGGCCTGCGCACCCAGGGCTGGTCCGCATCGGCTTATCAGCGACGCAAAAACCGATCGAAGAAGTTGCGCGCTTTCTGGTGGGCACTTCGAACATCGATGGGGACGGCACGCCGCGTTGCACGATCATCGACACTGGCCACACACGCAGGCTCGACCTCGCGCTCGAAGTTCCCAGCTCGCCGCTCGAATCTTTGATGTCCAACGAAGTCTGGGAAGAGATCTACGAGCGCATCGCTAATCTGATTCGCGAGCACAAGACCACCCTGGTCTTCGTCAACACGCGGCGCATGGCTGAGCGCGTGGCCCGGCATCTCGGCGAGCGTTTGGGAGATGAAAACGTGACTGCGCATCACGGCAGTCTCGCGCGTGAACTGAGATTATCAGCAGAGCAACGTCTTAAATCTGGCGAGCTGAGCGCGCTGGTCGCAACCGCGTCGCTGGAACTTGGGATCGACATCGGCGCTGTCGATCTCGTGATTCAAATCGGATCGACCCGGGCGATCTCGACTCTGCTGCAGCGCATTGGTCGATCGAACCACACGGTCAGCGGCTTTCCGAAGGGCCGCATTTTTCCACTTTCGCGCGATGAATTGCTGGAATGCGCGGCGCTGCTCGACGCGGTGCGCCGGGGCGAACTCGATCACCTGACGATTCCCGAACAGCCGCTCGACATTCTGGCGCAACAGATTGTTGCTTCGGTGGCGCCCGAGGAATGGACTGAGGATGCGTTGTTCGAAATGGTCCGCGGCGCTTATCCATTTCGAAATCTGACTCGAGAGAAATTTGATGAAGTCATCCGCATGCTGTCCGAGGGCTTCACCACGAGACGCGGCCGGCGCGGGACCTACCTGCATCACGATGCGGTGAATCAGCGGATTCGCGGCCGGCGCGGCGCGCGCCTGTCAGCGATCACCAACGGCGGCGCGATTCCTGACACGTCGGATTATCGAGTGATTCTCGAACCGTCTGAAACTTTTGTCGGCACGCTGAACGAAGACTTTGCGATTGAGAGTTTGGCCGGTGACATTTTCCAACTCGGTAACAGCTCGTACGAAATCAAACGCGTGGGCGCCGGCGAGGTGCGCGTGCTCGATGCGCACGGACAGCCGCCGTCGATTCCCTTTTGGCTCGGCGAAGCGCCGGGAAGATCGGAAGAGCTTTCGCAATCGGTATCGCGGCTGCGAAAAGAGATCGCTGACCGGCTTGATGAAAACGACGATCATGCGGGCGACGAGGTTCGCGGTCCCAGCATGAAGTGGCTAACGAACGAAGTTGGCTTAAGCGATGCCGCGGCCCGGCAGATTGTCGAATATCTCGCGATGACAAAGATTGCGCTCGGCGTGATGCCGACGCAGGAGCAGATCGTCGCGGAACGCTTTTTTGATGAGAACGGCAGCACGCATGTCGTGATTCATGCGCCATTTGGCAGTCGATTGAATCGCGCCTGGGGGCTGGCGCTACGCAAACGCTTCTGTCGCAGTTTTAATTTTGAGCTGCAGGCCGCCGCCACGGAAGATTCGATCGTGCTTTCGCTTGGACCAACGCATAGTTTTCCGCTCGAGACGATCTTCGACTATCTCAATTCAAAATCTGTGTGCGACGTGCTGACCCAGGCGCTGCTCGACGCGCCGATGTTCAATATACGTTGGCGTTGGAACGCAACGCGCGCGCTGGCGATTCCGCGCTGGCGGAGCGGCGGCAAGGTCGCGCCGCAACTGCAGCGCATGGCCGCGGAAGACTTGTTGGCGCTGGTGTTTCCGGATCAACTGGCGTGCGCCGAAAATCTAACTGGGCCCATCGAAGTGCCGGCTCATCCGCTGGTCGAACAGACGGTCCGCGATTGTTTGGAAGAAGCTATGGACGTGCGCGGTTTAGAGGAGTTGCTGCGATCGATCGAGCGCGGAGAACGCACCCTGATTGCACGCGAAATGAATGAGCCTTCGCCGCTGGCCCAGGAAATTCTCACCGCGAAGCCCTACGCGTTTCTCGATGACGCGCCGGCGGAAGAGCGTCGCACACTCGCAGTGATGAACCGCCGGTTCCTTGATCCTGAGACGGCAGCGGATTTGGGCCGGCTGGATCAAGCGGCAATCGATCGAGTGCGCGAGGAGGCCTGGCCATCCGCTGAAAATGCAGACGAGTTGCACGACGCACTGATGCAACTTGGATTCATTACGGCTGAAGAAGGAAAGCTAAATAATTGGCAGGCGCTATTCGATGAACTGGTGAATGATCGGCGAGCCACCATCTTGACTATGCAGGGTGTTGGGAAACCGCAGAGTGCGCAGAGTTCTTCGCAGAGAAGCGCAGAAGAAAATTTCTCGGCGTCCTCTGCGGTAAATCTTTGGGTTCCCGCAGAGCGTCTGAATCTGCTTCGTGCGATTCACCCCGCAGGCTCGCTGACGCCGCAGATCGATCCGCCATCCACTTACGCTGCGGAGGAGTGGTCTTCTGAAAATGCTTTGGTTGAGATCGTGCGCGGCAGATTGGATGGACTGGGACCAATCACCGCCGACGAATTAGCGAAATCGTTTTCGCTGCCGGTGAATCAGATAGACGTAGCGCTCGCGAAACTCGAAGGCGAAGGCTTCGCCATGCAGGGACAATTCACACCTCTGGGTACGCGGGCGTCCTCGCCCGCTAACGATGAAGAAAAAGCGCGCGCGGACGCGCGCGTACCCATCGAGTGGTGCTCGCGCCGTTTGCTGGCGCGGATTCATCGATACACGCTGAATCGCCTGCGAAAAGAAATCGAGCCGGTCTCGGCCGCAGACTTCATGCGCTTTCTTTTTGTCTGGCAGAAGGTCACGCCTGAACAGAAGGTTGAAGGCGCACAAAGTGTCGCGGTGATTTTGGATCAGCTTGAGGGTTTCGAGGCTCCGGCTGGTTCATGGGAATCGGAAATACTTCCGGCGCGCGTGACAGATTACGATCCGGCCTGGCTCGACGCGCTGTGCGTTTCCGGGAGGCTGACCTGGCTGCGTCTGTCGCCGCCGCGTTTCTCGCCGGAAAAGGTCAATACCTCATCTCCGGTTCGCAGCACGCCGATGGTTCTGCTTAATCGAAAGAATTTATCGACATGGGCCAGGGCTTTTCCGCCACGCGAAAATGGCGCTCAACTGAGCACCAACACCGAAACTGTTCATGAGTATTTGAAAGAGCACGGCGCCTCATTCTTCGTAGATATTCTTTCGGGAACTGAGCTGTTGCCGAGCATGGTCGAACAAGCTTTAGGAGAATTAGTCTTTCGCGGCATGGTGACGGCAGACAGCTTCACGGGTTTGCGCGCGCTGCTGACTCCGTTGAGTAAGACTACCCATCGAGAGGTTGAGAAGCGACGGCGAAAACGAAAAGCTGTCTACAGCATGGATGAGGCCGGGCGATGGGTACGCTTGGGTACGCGCACCTCAGGCGCGCAGCAAGCCGCACGCATGAGTTCCGAACCCGATCGCGAAGCGCTCGAAGCGATCGCGCTCAAGTTGCTCCAACGTTACGGCGTGGTGTTCCGAAAGATTCTCGATCGTGAATCGATTAATGTTCCCTGGCGCGATCTGCTGCGAGTATATCGTCGTCTTGAAGCACGCGGTGAGATTCGCGGCGGTCGTTTCATCGGCGGATTCTCTGGCGAACAATTCGCCTTAGCCGATGCGGTGACTTTATTGCGTTCGATTCGCCGCACGCCCGCGGAGGGCTCGATGATTTCAGTCAGCGCCGCCGATCCACTCAATCTGCTTGGCATAGTCGTCTCCAGCGGACGACTTTCTCCGTCTTCATCAAATAGAGTTCTTTATCGTGACGGTGTGCCGATCGCGCTTCAGGAAGCGAAGGAGATTCGGTTTCTGGTAGAAATGACTCCTGCGGAACAGTGGCAAGCTCGACAAGCACTGCTCCGTCGGTACGTTCCACCGAAAGTGCGCGCCTACCTCAATCAAACTGGACGGACGGTTTCACCGCCGCAAGTTTCAACCCTCATGCATTGATGGACCAGTTGAACGGACTCAGGCTGAAGTATCAAGCTGCCTGCCCCAGGCCGCGTATAAGCCGCACTGCCGGAGGCACGCGGATCGAGATGTCTCCCTGGGAAATGATCCCCACGAGTCGTCCCGAGTAATCAACCACGGGAATCCGCCGAATCTGGTGTTCTTCCATCGCCGACAGGGCGGTGATGACGTCATCGTCTTCTCGGCAAGCGACGACGGCGGCGGTCATCACGTCATAGACGCTGGTGCGAATCGCATCACGTGATTCCCCCACGACCTTAATCGCCAGATCGCGGTCTGTGACAATCCCAATCAATTCCTTCTTGAGTTCGTCAGTCACTATCGGCACTGACCCAATTCGTTCGCGCCTCATCAGGCGTGCTGCCTGACCGACATTATCTTCCGGCAGGCAACAGACCGGGTTGTCGGTCATGACGTCCTGGCATTTCATGGTTCAGTCTCCTTCGAATTATCGTGATGGCGAGAGATCCGCCAGTCGCGATGTCTCGTTCGGTTGGGGGGTGGATCAAGAAGGGCGCCGGGAATAGTAAAGCAGGACGAGATTCTCCCCTGATTGAATCGCGCCCTGCTTTTCCCTTGCTGTCGGGATCGTGTTGAGCGCGACTCTATTTCTGATTGCGTAAACGATCTGTCCACTGGCGTACTAAACTTGAAGTTGCGACACAAATGTCACTCTTTAGACAAAAACGTTCTTTAGTCGGCCCTGCCAAACCTCGAATCGGATCGTGCGGTCGATCGATCTCGTGCGCGTATTGAATCCGTTCGGGGCTTTTCATCTCTTCGTACCAATACTCTCGCAAACCACGCTGCCAACCCTTTCTTGCACCAGCTCTTGGCAAACCACGCGCCATTAAAACTGGCATGCGAATCGCCGAGAGAATTCGCGGCGCGATCATCGAATCCATGACGGCACTAAAAGACAAAATAAAGTTGGCGCTCGACGAGAGCCGCATGCTCATTCTGGGAGCGCAGATCCTCTTGGGCTTCGATCTGCGTGCCGTATTTGAGCCGGCATTCGATCGATTGCCAAAGTCGGCGCAACTGCTGAAGATGGCGACATTGGTCGTCCTGCTTGGCGCAATCGCCCTGATTATGGCCCCTGGTTCGTATCACCGGATCGTGCGTGGCGGAAGCGACGCTGAAGACGTTCATCAATTCGCGACGACAGTCATGGATATCGCGCTGGTTCCGATTCTCGTTGTCCTGGCTCTCGACATTTATTTATCAACCGGAATGATCGTTGGCATGACTGGAGGGATAGTCGGTGGAGCGTCAATTGGCGCGGTCGGCTTGTTTTTTTGGTATGGCCTCGGATTGCTGTCCGCTTCAAAGAGAGAAAAGAAATCGGGCCATCAGGAAAAGAAGAAACCGCGAGCACAGCCGACGGACCTGAAAACCAGAATCGATCAAGCGCTGACTGAGGCGCGTGTTGTCTTGCCCGGAGCGCAGGCCTTGCTGGGATTTCAACTGATCACAATGTTTATGGACGGTTTCGATAAGCTGCCGAACTCGTCGAAGTACATCCACATGATCAGTCTGGGTTGGATGGCGCTCACCATCATTCTCCTCATGAGTCCAGCCGCGTATCACAGAATCGCTGAACGAGGCGAGGACACACCACGCATGGACAGGCTTGCGAGTGTTCTATTGCTGGCCGCGATGGTAACTCTGCCAATTGGGATATGCGGCGACGTGTACGTCGTCTTATACAAAGTCACCAGCTCACTGCCGGCATCCCTCGGTATCGCGATTGCGGTGCTCACCTTCTTTTATGGCACGTGGTTTGGATTCACGACTTACCGTCGCGCCAGACTGGCTGGGAATGAGTGATAAGCAATGAGGTCAGTACCGACTGGCCATCGCGGCACTGGCATTGCACATGATCCGGATTCCGACTCGTGGATCGTGTGCATTGCGTTCGATTAAGTAACAACCGCTTCGGATTTAGTATTGAAGCGGAACAACCCAACTGACTGCAGACAAATTCCCCTGAGAACAGAGGCAAGATTATGTGGCGAAAAATTATTGGTTTCGCGGCGCCCATATGCGTAGTTGCGCCGCTTTTGATATTCGCGTGTTCGTCAGCAAAAGACAGCGCCAAGTTTGCTACCAATGCCGCGCAAGGTGGGATGGCTGAAGTTGAGTTCGGCCGGCTGGCGACGCAAAGAGCCGGCGATCCTTTGGTGCGAGAGTTTGGCGCGCGCATGGTCGCTGATCACTCGCGGGCAAATTCAGAATTAAAGTCGATTGCGGTGCGGAAAGGAATTCAACTGCCGGCTGACCTGAACTCTGAGCAGAAATCTGAAAAGGACAAGCTCGCACAAATGTCCGGCGCGGAGTTTGACAAGGAATACATGTCGGCGATGGTCAAAGACCACGAAACCGACGTGAAGGATTTCGACACTCAATCGAAAGACGGGAACGACGCTGATATCAAGGCCTTCGCCGGCAAGACTCTGCCGACGCTTCAGGAACACTTGAAGATGGCCCAGGCGGCCGCGCAAAAAGTCGGCGCCAAGTGACTAATAGCCTTTGTCTTTGAATTTTGAGTCCCACGACATCGATATGTCTAACCGCTATCCTTTAGAGTCGGGCTACTGCCCGACAAGGCGGCCGGTAGGCCGCCTCTAAACGGAGTCAGGTAGAGAGAGGGAGTAAATCATGCCGCCACTACATCCCGCGTTTGTGCACTTTCCGATCGCGCTCGTCGTCTTCTCGTTTCTGACTGACGCGCTCGGCCGCTTGTCTAACAAGACCTCATTGCGCGCGGCTGCTTTTTGGTCGCTCATTGGTGCGCTTGTCTTTGGCGCGATTACTGCCGCCGCCGGTTACTACGACATGATTCGCCTTCGCGGAGTTCTCGGCGACACGTTTCGCTATGTAGATTTCCACATGGATGTGGGTTTCATTCTGGTCGGAGCAGTTGTCGTCCTGACCGCGTGGCGATTCATTTACGCGCGCCGCGATCGGTCTCCGGGATTTCCTTATTTGATTGCCGCGTTGCTGGTGATGGGTTTGGTGCTATTCCAGGGTTGGTATGGCGGAGAGATGGTTTATACCCAGGGCGCCGGCGTAGCCGCAACCGGAAAAGGAACTGAACCGGCGATCAATGGAAAACAAAGATTGGATAAAGTTACCGGGAAGGGCGATTAACTATCATGCGCGAACTGAGAATTTTGTTAACCGAATACGCGCCATATGCTTTGAGCGCCCTTCGCATCATCGCGGGATTTCTTTTTCTGCAACATGGCACACAGAAGCTTTTCGCGTTTCCGATGCCGCCACCCGGCGGCAAACCGCCGCTGGCATCGTTGTATGGCGTCGCCGGTCTGTTTGAATTCGTCGGCGGAATACTAATTATGATCGGGCTGTTCACCAGGCCAGTCGCATTTCTCTTGTCCGGAGAGATGGCCGCTGCCTACTTCGTGGTCCACGCGGCGCAGGGATTTTGGCCTGCGAAGAACCAGGGCGAGACCGCCGTCTTCTTCTGCTTCTTATTTCTATATTTCGTGTTCTCCGGCGCCGGCCCCTGGAGTCTGGATGCCTTGCTCGGACTAAGAATTCCATAACTTCAAAGGAGAAACTGACCTGCTTTGGACCATCCTGGTCATTCTGATCATTCTTTGGCTGCTCAGTTTTCTGATGAAGATTGGCGGCGGCCTCATTCACTTGATCCTGGTAATCGCGCTAATCATTCTGGTTATTCAATTGGTGACCGGGCGACGAGTCTAAGTTGCCCTCCACGCACGGGTCCCGAGGGCGTTATGATGAGCGAACAAATCCTCCTGCGTTCCGCTGCGAAGACCTCCGCGCCCTCTGCGGTTAAGAAGCACCCGAAAACATTCACCACCGGGCCCGCCGGCTAATTGCGACGTAGAGAAAGCCAATCGACTCCGGCCCGTTTCTGAGATACAATCCCACGTATGAAACGCTCGGGCATAGCCGATCTCCCTCTGCACGGGGGTCGCGTGCCCGACTGGTTGGCGCAAAGAATGACCCGCCTCGGGACTGCTATCACTGAGGCGATTGTCCATGACTACGGAACGTCAGCCTTTCTTTCCCGACTAAGCGATCCATTCTGGTTCCAGGCGCTGGGCGCGGTGATGGGGATGGATTGGCATTCTTCGGGTATCACCACTTCAGTGATGGGTGCATTGAAGCGTGGCCTTGCTCCCAGATCCGCCGAGCTTGGTATTTACGTCTGCGGCGGCCGCGGGAAATTCTCGCGTAACACCCCTAACGAATTACGATCGATAGCTTATCAGCGCGGCTTTGACGGTGAAGCGTTAGTGCGCACCAGCCGCTTGACTGCTCGTATCGATAACAATGCGATCGCTGATGGCTTCCAGATCTATCTGCACAGTTTCGTCGTCACCTCAAACGGTGAATGGGCCGTTGTGCAACAAGGCCTGAACGATCAAAGCGGGATGGCGCGGCGCTATCACTGGCATTCGCCGACGGTCAAGGATTTTGTTAAAGAGCCGCATACCGGAATTGTCGGCGAGCACCAGGGAACGATCATGAACCTGGTCGACGCACACGCGAAATCTGCACAGCGAGCGATGCTCGATGTTGCGAGCGAACGTCCGGAGACAACTCTGCGCGCATTTACAGGCGGCTTGCCTGAGTTCTTTAACAATCGTTACTTGCGCCTGCCCGCCCATCACGATGTTCGCGCAACCGACGTCGATCTAAAACGATTGGGCGCGGTGCTGGCCGTAGCGTACGAACGCGAGCTTCACGATTTCGCTGAATTGCTTTTGGTCGAGAAGCTTGGTCCGCGCACTTTGCAGTCGCTCGCACTCGTTGCCGAAGTCATTCACGGAACGCCCAGTCGCTTCGACGATCCGGCGCGCTTCTCCTTCGCGCATGGCGGCAAGGATGGGCATCCCTTCCCGGTTCCGCTGCAGACCTACGATGAGTCGCTGAACTTTCTGCGAACCGCGCTTGATCGCGCGAAGGCAGTCCGAGCAGTTGGGGATAGCGACCGGGTTGAGTTCGGCCGGGAAAAACTTGACGCGCTTCGTCGTTTAGATCGCTTCGCGCGCTCAGTTGAGACTCGATGGCAACCGCGAGCGGATTTCGATGCGGTGATTGCTCACGAACACGCGATCTCACGATCGCTCGGCGGCCGGACAGTAACGGACGACAAACCGGGTCGCCGTTTCTTCGTTGGTAAGAATCGTCAGTCATCGCTCTTCTAATTCGACAGGATTAACAAGATTTACAAGATATTAGACAAATCAGTTCAAGCGTTTCAGCGGAGCTTATGCAAAATTCATTACTTTACAGCCGCGTTATGCTGTCTCCCATGCCCGCGTCACTGGCTGGCTTCACGGCGATCATGACAGATGATGAGCTAACAAGGACGATCATTGGTTGCGCCTACAAAGTTCACAACGCGCTGGGGCCAGGCTTCCTTGAGAAAGTCTACGAAAACGCGATGCGAATCGAACTTGAAAAGATTGGCATGGCAGTCAAACAGCAGCAGCCTGTTAACGTCATCTACGATGGTCACTTTGTCGGCCAGTACTACGCCGATCTGTGGGTCAATGAAAGAGTAGTTATTGAATTAAGAGCTGTCCGCGCGATCGCGAAAGAGCATGAAGTACAGTTGGTTAATTATCTGACTGCCACGCAATTGGATGTGGGACTATTGCTGAACTTTGGTTCTTCCGTTCAAGTCAAAAGAAAGTTTCGCGAGTTCAAGCCTAAGGGTTCTTTGCCAGGATCGATTACTTAATTAGTTGGTTTTGATTCTTCCCACCCCTTTCTGTCCCATCTTGTAAATCACGTGAATCCTGTCAAACTCTCCGATTAATGCCAGAGCTTCCCGACATAACCATCTACATTGAAGCTCTCGAACAGCGAATCCTCAGTCACGCCCTCGAGCGCGTTCAGCTCGCATCGCCTTTTCTCTTGCGCACGGCGATGCCGCCCATCACTGCGGTTGAGGGAAAGCGGGTTCAAGAATTGCGAAGGCTGGGAAAACGAGTCTGCGTCGGGTTGGAAGACGAGCTTTGGCTCGTGCTGCATTTGATGATCGCCGGGAGACTACATTGGAAAGCCCGCGCGCGGGCAGGGACAAAGCCCGCCCCTACAAAATTTTCAAAGAACCACCTCGCGACTTTTCAATTCGACAACGGAATCCTTTCGCTAACCGAAGCCGGCACCCAACGACGCGCTTCGCTTCACATCGTTCAGGGCGAAGCTGCTCTGCGCACACTCGATCGCGGCGGTGTGGAGTTGTTCAGGAGGGCAGATGGAACATCAGCCCAACTCAACGGCGGTCTCGGCAACTTTATCGATCTTGAATCGTTCACTCGCGTCGTTCGATCAGAGAATCACACTCTAAAGCGCGCGCTCACTGATCCACGTCTGTTCAGTGGGGTTGGCAACGCATACTCTGACGAGATTCTTTGGCACGCGCAGCTTTCGCCGGTGAAACTCACGCAAAAGCTGACTGACGAAGAAGTGTTGCGCCTTTATGAATCAACGCGCGAGGCGCTGGTCGATTGGGTTGAGCGACTGCGCGACGAAGCGAACGGGTCATTGCCGGAAAAGGTGACCGCATT
>DASWQK010000180.1:0-2282 GCA_036403735.1 Pyrinomonadaceae bacterium | reverse complement strand
AAACGCGTCTGTCTCTGCTAGTCTTGCCGGTGCTTGCGGTGATTCTTTTCCCAATGGCCGCAGGCGCTAAGAAACTGAAGTTCAAAACCTGTGCCCAACCTTTACCTCTGCAACTAAAACCGTTCACCCACAAGCCGCAGCGAATCGATTACTTGTGCGGCAACACCGGCTGTTCCAAGGGCGCGACCAACGATATGCAGAACGCGCGGAAAAATAACTTCTGTGCATCGGTCAATCCGATCACTCCGGTGACGCTGAAAACGTTTAGCGATCTGAATGATGCGGCCAACCACGAACCATCCATCCCCAAAGGCGAGCCGCCGCCGACCCGGACGAAACTTGCGAACATACTGGCGTTGGCAAGCGGAAAAAAGTTGGGCGAAGGTAAAGTTGTTTCCTTCGTTGGTTACGTGCTCGATGCTCGACATTCGAATGTTGATAAGGACAACCCGCTGACGGCGGGCAACGGAGAGAGCGTGCAGTGCAACTTGCTGGGCTGTGCCTATAACGATATCCACATCACCCTCGCCGAAGATCAAAACGAGCGGAAACTGTGTCGTACCGTGGTCGCGGAAATCATTCCTCATTATCGACCGCCGGCCTGGGATTTGTTCGACTCTCCCGATTACACAAACTTTTTTAAGTCCCACCCGGTAAAGATAACCGGCCAATTGTTCTTTGATGGCAGCCATGTTCCCTGCACTGCGGACGGAAAAGCCGGCTTTAATCCGGCGCGGGACAACGCCAAAGATTTCGAACGGCTGGCACTGTGGGAGATTCATCCGATCTACGCCATCGACGTTTGCAAATACGCGGACAAAACACAGTGCGATCCTGCCAACCAACACGCGTGGTTTCCATTCACTGAATTGAAGACATGGCTGGGATTGAGTTCAGTGAAGCCGACTGACAAGTGCCAAGCAACCACCGACGATCCGAACAGCAAGTGTCCCGGATTCAAGCTGCCGGACAAATAAGAGAGCCTAACTGTCGGCCGGAGCGTCGGATTCCGACTCGTGCAGATGAAGCGTGTCGTCGGTGTCAATGTGGAGTGAGCCCTGCCGGATACGCAGCTCGGTTTGTGGGTACGGAATCTCGATCTTCGCTTCGCGAAACAGCTTATCAATCCGGTAATTGATGTCGCTGCGAATCTGCATATGCAGACGCGGCCGGTTGGTCCATACCAGCAGACGAAAATCGAGCGACCAATCGCCGAACTTCAGGAACTGAACTTTTGGCGGCGGATCTTTCAAAACGTTGTCGACTCCTTCAGCGGCATTCAACAGAGTCTGCGTGACCAGGTCGATGTCTGACTCAGCGCTCACCCCGATCGGGATCGCGATGCGCGCACGCGGATCGCCATAGGACCAGTTAATCAAGCGCTGACTTACCAGCTTTGAATTCGGCACGATGATCGAAACGCGATTGTTGGTCGCGACGACGGTGGTGCGCAGGTTGATGCTTTGCACGTCACCTTCATCTTCACCGATGGTGATGCGATCGCCGACGCGCACCGGCCTTTCGAACAGCAGAATGAAACCCGATGCGATGTCCGCCGCGAGGTACTGCAAGCCAAAGCCGATACCAACCGAGAGCGCGGTAAACAGTAGAGCGATCGATGTGAGATCGAGATTAAGCCCGGTTCTAAGGGCGAGCAGGGTTCCCAGGGCAACGATTACGTATTGCGTCAGCCGGCCGAGCGTGTACTGCAATCCGGGATCGAGATACGCGCGCTTGGCGATCCGCCTCTGAAGCAACGCGCTCAGTGTGCGCGACATCAGCAGGGCAGCCGCAAAAATCAGGATGCCGAAGACAATCGCCGTGACCGAAACGGAAAGGTTACCGATGCTGTGCTTATCGTTCAGGTAATGCCAGAGCCGATCAAGAGAGTCGCGCCAATTCTCAATCAGCAAGACGGCCGGCGCAGACCTGATCGAATAAGTAGCGAAGTTAAGAAACATAACCGCGGATCACCGTGCTGACGTCGAAACAAAAAAGCCGCCGCAATCCGTCAGGGGAATGCAAGCGGCTTGCGACCGTACTTAATATAAGGCACAGAGCACGCGAGCGAAAGTTAAGCGGGTGGTGTCCTCCGTTTGATGGGCCGCGCTCGTTTGTGGTCCAGGAATTGTCGGGCATCTGTTGTTAGCAAATTAAAATGTCCGGTATTAATAGCAAGTGAAGTGTCCGGTTTGGTTTTCCTCATAAACTAGTAATCAATTAGTAGTGACGGTGGGAATGAGTGGGAAAGTCAGGCCGCTTTTTGGCGTGACTTTCCCACC
>DASWQK010000179.1:0-10670 GCA_036403735.1 Pyrinomonadaceae bacterium | reverse complement strand
TCGGCTTTGGTTAAATGAACCTTGATGTGCAAAACTCGTTCTATCCAATGATGAGGAAATTCAGTGTCAAAGGCCTGCTGCCGGTATTGATCGGGCTCTATGTCGGATCGATTGTTTGCTATTCGCAAAGCGGATGGACCAGCACGCACCTCAACTCGGGTGGAAAAGATCTGAACGCGGTCTATTTCAGCGATTCAAAGCACGGCTGGGTTGGCGGCGACGGCGGTTTTCTTGCTTACACAGACGATGCCGGGGCGAGTTGGGTTGAGCGGCGGCTGGGGATCGATCACGCCATTAACGATGTTTACTTTGTGAGCAAGGACCACGGTTTTGCGCTGACCGGCGGCAGCATTTTTGAGACTTCGGATGGCGGCCACTCGTGGAAAGAAGGCTACAAGTTTTCGTCAACTGAATTCGAAGGGGCGTCACCTGAGCTCTACAGTTTGCGCTTCAACGGCAAGAAACGAGGCTGGGTAGTCGGCTCGGCGAGTCGTGGCGACGTGATCGTCAACAGCATTCTGGCAATAACTCGCGACAGCGGAGTCACCTGGCAAGTGCTGCGCGCGCCGAGTAATCAGGAACTGATCCACATCGATGTGGTTGACGAGAGGCGCGCCTGGATCGTTGGCGCGGGCGGCGCAATTCTGCATACCGAAGATGCCGGCGAGACCTGGACCAGGCAAAAGTCCGGAACTGAAGCGACGCTCTATCACGTCGATTTTCGAAATGAGAAGCAGGGTTGGGCGGTTGGCGAGCGCGGCACTATCCTAAGAACCGAAGACGGCGGTAACAGTTGGACGAAGGTTGAATCACCGGCGCGTGCGACCTTATTGAGTGTGCAATTCGTTAATGAAGACGAAGGTTGGATAGCTGGACGATCCGGCGTAATCCTGCGTTCGAGCAATCGCGGACAAACCTGGATCGAACAGGAGAGCGGAACCAAACAAAATCTTTATGCGTTGTTCATTGACAAGAAAAATGGCTGGGCGGTCGGCAGTAACGGCTTGATCCTGGAATATCAGAGATGAATCGAAAGGCAATCAGGGGAATCTTAAGTTCGTCGTTATCGCATGAGTTTAATTGAGAGACTGAAACAGAAACTTGGTATTGCACCCGCCGATTCGGGCCGAGCTCCCATACGCATTTTCGTACTTGAAGATGACGAGCGGCGCTGCGCGTGGTTCCAGAAGCGTTTTAAAGGAGACACGCTCGACATTTCGTGCGACATCGCCGAAGCGAAGCAATTACTGGAATCGACCACTTACGATTCGATTTTCCTCGATCATGATTTGATGCCCGAGCACTATGGTTCTGACACGCCGGACGACGAGCGCACGGGCTATGCGATCGCCTCGTTTCTGGCATCGCGGCCGGACCTGCAACGCCCGGCAACAATCATGGTGCACAGCTTCAATGCTGAAGGCGCGTTGCGCATGGTCGAAGAGCTCCGACGTGCAGGGCGGCAAGCCGATTACGTTCCTTTCCATTTTCTTGAAGAGCGATTGAAGCGGTTGTGGCCGAACTAAAGTGGCGGCCAAGAGCAAAGGGCCAAGAGCAAAGAGCTAAGTGATTAGCGCAACTTACCAGCGCTTTGCACTTAGCTCTTTTGCTCTTCGCACGCTAATGGTGGCCAGGGACGGAATCGAACCGCCGACGCCGGCCTTTTCAGGGCCGCGCTCTACCAACTGAGCTACCTGGCCATTGCGTTTGAGGAGTCTGCAGTATAGAAACCGCACGGAAGCGTGTCAAATGCCAATAAAGACGCGCTTTCGGCTCCCAAAACCCGACGGCTCTGCAACGGCGTGAAGTAGGTCACATGCTTTTGCAGAAACCCGTTGACTGATAATTTCCTCGGAGTATAATTGCCGCGTCGGGTTGGGCTGACCCCAAAGTCAGCCGGTTGTAAGAGCCGTCCGACATTAACATCGATACCGCCTGCCAGTGCCAGCTCGGCCGCCGAATCGCGTCCCCCGTGATCGCTACCTTCGAGCTGGCACATTTGTTTTTAGCAACAAACACCAATATTAAAAAAGCGGACACGAAATGTTTCGTACCCGCTCTGATTATGGCTCTGCCACTCCGGAGATCATAAGAAAAAATTCGGTGGACGCCAAGTCAAAGACTTGCCGCGCATCAGCGTGGCAAAGCCATCGCCCAAGACTCGCAAAGTGAAAGTACGGTGCTCTCTTACTTAATTGTCTTAATCGGAGCTGCTGGCCTCGCCGGAAGCTTCGTCGGGTGATCTTTGAGCTTCGCCATCAACTCAGCGATGCTGCGCTCGAGTTGCGGATCGTGTCCGGCAATCACTGACTGCGGATCGTTTTCAACTTCGATGTCCGGATCGACACCGTAGCCTTCGATAATCCACTGGCCCTTGTTATTCGCCAGCGCTGAGCCCGGCACAAACACGTTTCCGCCGTCGATTAACCCCCCACGATTACTGATGCCGACCACGCCTCCCCACGATCTCTTGCCGATCAATGGCCCGAGGCCCGCTTCGCGAAACATCCACGGAAAGATGTCGCCGTCAGACGCCGAGTTCTGATCGAGCAAAGCGGCCATTGGCCCCATGAAAACTCCATCGGGGTAAGTGGTGCCCATATCGTCAGTGCGCGCGTAATTTATGCCAAGCACTTTTCGGCGCAGCCGCTCAATCAGCATCCGCGACACATTGCCGCCGCCGTTGGCTCGCACATCGACGATCAATGCTTCCTTGTCGATCTGCGGATAGTACCACTTGATGAATTCGCGAATGCCGTTGGCGCCCATGTCAGGAATGTGAATGTAGCCGACGCGGCCGCCAGTGGCCTCTTCCACGCGCTTGCGATTGCGCGTGACCCAATCGAGATAGATCAAATTGCCTTCATCGGTGATGGGGCGATAAGAAACTACGCGCGATCCTTCCATCGTGGGCTTGCTGTTGACTGTCAGCGAGACTGGATTGTCCGCTTTGTTGCGCAACATTCGATATGGATCGTCGTTCGGCTTCAGCTCATCGCCGTCGATCGCCAGGACGTAATCGCCGACTTTCACGTTTACTCCGATCTCGGTCAACGGCGATCGATAAATGTCCTCTTCGTTTTCGCCTTCAAAGATTTTTGAAATACGATAACGACCCGCGGCGCGATCCAATTCGAACCGAGCACCGGGCAGGCCAACGCGCGGACGTGGTGGAATTTGGAAGTCGCCGCCTTCTATGTAGGCGTGCTGAATGCTCAGCTCAGCAATCATTTCCGCGATCACATAATTCAAATCCGAACGATGGGCGACGTATTGCAGCAAGGGTTTGTATTGCTCACGCAAAGCGACCCAATCGTAGCCGTGCATGTTCGGCACATAGAACCAATCGCGATAGCGGCGCCAGACTTCGTTAAAGATCTGGTTCCATTCTTCGGCGGGCACGCGATCCAAAACCAGGCCGGCCGTCGAGACAGGTTTGCGACTCTTGTCGCCCTGCGGCGTGGCATCGTAAAGACCAAAGCCTTGCGCCGTTCGCGCGAGAAGCTTCGAGCCATCGTGCGACAGCGCGAAGCCGCCGCCGAAGTCGTCGATTAGCGTGGTTTCCTTGCGATCTTTCAGCGAGAAAATTTTGAGTTGCGGCGGTCGATCACCTTGCCGGCCATAATAGAAAGCCGGACCGGTTGAGTAAATCAAAAAGCCCGGCTTGGCTGAAATTCCGCCATAGTTGTCCGCCCCAATGGGCACGCGCGCAACCCGTTTGGCAATGCCGTCAAAATCGATCGACATCTCTGCCGGAGGCTTGGGCGTGCTCTCAGGTTTTGCTTCAGCCGGTTTGGGTGCTTCGGAAGTCGACCCTTCGGCCGATTTGCTGACGCTTACTTCGTCGCTTTCTGGCGGAAATGGATTCTTTACCTCTTTACGCAAAGCCATCGCGTACAAATAAACGTCGCGGTTGGTCGCATAGTTGAATTCGATGTTCGAAATCTGCGGTGCGAACTCGCGTTGGCTGGCGAAGTAAAGATAGTTGCCCTGCGGATCCCAAACCGGGCTCCCGGCATTGAACATGTCGTCGGTCAGGCGAGTTAACTTGTTGTCAGCTGCGTTCCAGATGTAGATCGACGCAAAGCCGCTGCCTCTTACAGTCATGCTAAAGGCGAGAAAATTTCCGCGCGGCGACCAAACGTAATCACGAATCTGATTGCGCGGCGTCTTTACAATCTCCGTCATCTTTTTGTCAGCAACCGTCACCACAAAAATCTTTCCATCTTTATCAGAGAACGCAATGCGCTTGCCGTCAGCCGACCATTCCGGTTGATAACGCATGGCGCTACCGCCCGTCGTCATTTGCTGCGGCGGTTTCGATCCGTCCTGCGGGATAACGTACAACTCTTCTTCGCCGTTGAGATCGGAAATGAAAGCGATCTGCGATCCGTCGGGAGACCACGAAGGCCATTTGTCATGTGCGCCGGACGAGTGCGTGAGATTGCGCGTCGGTCCTTTTTCAATCGGCGCAGTGAAAATATCGCCACGCGCCGAGAACAATGCGCGCTCACCTTTCGGGCTTAATTCGTAAGACTCGATATTATTGGCCGCAGAGACGCGACTGGGCCTGCGCGCGAGACCATCGTCGGGAACAGTGATTGAAATGGGCGTGGTTTTTCCGCTCTTCGCATCAAGGATTTGCAGTTCGCCGGCCATTTCGTAAACGATGCGGCCGTCATGATCTGAACTGGGCCAACGCACATCCCATTGCTTGCTGCGGGTTACCTGCGCGGTCTTGGCGCTGCCGACGTTGTAAGCGTAGATGTTGAAGTGACCATCGCGATCAGAATCGTAATAAATCGTGTCGCCAATCCACATCGGATCGCGCGTCGCCCGCGGTCCTTCGGTAATTCTTTTGGTGGTGTTGGCTTTCAGATCAAAAGTGTAGAGGACGTTTGCTTCGCCGCCGCCGTATCTTTTCTCAGAGCGAAAATCGCGCGACTGCGGCGAGTAAACCATCTGCGTTCCATCCGGAGAATAATCGCCGGAACCGGCTTCCGGCATCGGCAGCGCCTCCGTTGATCCACCCTCAATCGACACGCTGTATAACCTGGCGATTGGCAGCGTCCATGAATCGCGCAGCGAGCGAAAGAAGACGTGTGTGCCGTCCTTGCTCCAGCCATAAACCTGATTGTCATAACCCCAGCGCGGCGCCAATGGACCCTTCGCGGGATAAAAGGTGAGTTGCCTGGGGACGCCGCCCGTTGAAGGAATGACGTAAACCTGCTCGTCACCGTCGTACTGACCGGTGAAAGCGATCCATTTTCCGTCCGGCGAAAACTTGGCAAAGACCTCGACGCCGGGATGCGCCGTCAGGCGAATCGCGCTGCCGCCGGTCGTCGGCGCCGTCCAGATGTCGCCCCCATAAGTGAATGCTACGCGGTCACCATGAATATCGGGAAAGCGCAACAGCTTTGTTTGCGCGAAAGCTGCGGTGGACACGATCAGAAACGCGGCGATGATCGTTGCCGTTCGGAAAGCGTGGAACATGGCGTTGCTCTTTAACAAGGGGGAATCCTCCTCAGGATGTAATTCAATTAGCGGGATTAGTATCTAAAGAATCGTGCGACAGCACGACGCGAACTATTTTTACGCGTGAGAGTGCGGTGAAGTTTCACAAATGCCTCAGCTCTAACCCGAAGTGAGGCCATTGGTCCAATAGTGTGATTCGGTAGTGTCTTAATTTGCCGTTGACGTGATGGAGTCAGTATCGGGAGCGGTAGCGACCGGGTCGGACAGCACAACTTTCGTGACCGGTCTTAAGCCAAAGGAATCAATCTCATACAGATAGAGTGTCGTGCAGGTTGTCCGCCCCTCTTCTAACCTTCGTATCTTTCGTGATTCCTGGTTCGTCACTCTTCGTGGTTTTGTGTTTACTAAGACGTGACGCTTATATCCAGCAGCGCTTGCAGTATGGCTTTACCGGTTGTGGCCAGCGACTGCGGCGGATTTGCGGGTGCGGTCATGAACTTGTTGCTGAGCAACACTATGCCCATGTTGTCCTGCACGACTCCCATCCATGATTGAAATCCTCCCAGACTGGTTTCGCCGTCCTTCGCAATCAGGTCAAAACTCTTTCCATTGGAGGTCATTTGCGATATTTGCCAGGCCAGACCCATTTGGAATTTGGTTGGAGCGCCGCTACTGCAGTCGTTGATGTTGGTAATGATCGGTTGTTGCGTAAACGAGATATCGTTTCCCAGTCCGTGCGGGCCCGAATGCTTTTGCCCATAGATACAAATCTCCAGAAAAGTCATCATATCCTGAGCGCTTGATTTCAGATCGGCTGCCGTCCCCTTGGCCCGATGCCTTTTATTGGGAGGACCCACATAACCCGCGGCGGCACTGGGTCCCGTTGGGTTGGATGATCCGGTTTGCGTCATCTTCAGCGGACCGGTGATGATGTCGGCGAGCAGGCCATTGTAGTTATTGGGATTGCAGCCCGCGACTACATAACCAAGCGTTACAAATCCTATGTTCGAGTATTGCCAGCAAGTTCCCGCGGCGGGAGCTGGGGGCGAAGTAAAACCGGTGCTCCACCAATCTGTCAAAACGGTCAGTGGTGGTTGGTCCGTGAAGAGCTGCTCGGCCGGTGTCCCGCCGCCGTCCTTGGGCATCCCAGAGGTATGAGTCGCTAACTGACTGACCGTGACCTTGGTGATCGCGGAATTGGGCGGAAATGTGTAAGGCAAATAGTCCGTGATCGGATTATTGAATACAGATGAACCCATCTTGAAGCTCAGCATGATGGCCGTAAAAACTTTTGTGATCGAACCAATCTCGAAGATCGTCTCGTTTGTGACAGGAGTCTTCAACGCGACATTCGCGCTGCCGAAACTGTAAAAATATTGCTGGCCCTCATAGATAAGCGCGACGGCAATCCCCGGCGTGTTGGTGGCTTGCAAATAGCCTTCAACGAATCCATCTACAAAACCGCTCGGATCGATAACCGGTGTACTAGTTTTAGCTTTTGGCATCCTGTCTCCTCATTGGCGCGGATCTACGGCACCGTTTGGTTAAGGCCGATCTTGCTCAACAATTGAGCGAAGCGTGCATCGCCACGAAAGTTATCGTACGCAGGATCGACGCCGAGATATTGCAATTGCACGTCGTGGACGGCGAACGCTTTTTCGAGCAGGGCGAAGGCCTGCTCGCGCTCGCCCAGGCTTTCGTGGAGTTTGGCCAGTTCGGCGGGTGAAACGTAACTTGCACCTGTTTGCAGTTGGGTAAGTATGCTGCGCGCCTTGTCCGTGGCGCCCGATCTCGCATAGACCACGCCCAGATTGATTTGCCTGCCGGTGCTGTCTTCCCCCAACTTGATCGCCTCCTGATACAAAGCGATTGCTTCAGGAAACATATGTCTTACGACGTACGCATCGGCCAGATAGGATTGAGTGAGCGGATATGTCCTGTCAAGCTCCAGCACTTTCTTCAACACCTCGATCGCCTCGTCGTTTCGGCGCGCATAATAAAGTATGAGGCCGACATTTGTGCTGATAACAGGCGAAAGCGGATCGAGACTCTTGGCGCGGTTGATCTCGGCGATTGCCTGCTCGTGTCTTCCCCGGAGACTGAGATATTGCGCATAGCCGCCGTGGCCCCGCGCCAGATTAGGATTCAATTCGATCGCCCGGTTGAACTCGCGTTCGGACTCTGCCCAATCGAAAATGCTTGATTTGACGATCGCCTTCGCATAATGCGCTTCAGCAAGTCCGTCGTCCAACTCCAGAGCTTTCTGAGCTGCGGCTTCCGCTTTGGGCACGAACTCCTTTGGATCGGCAATGCTGTTGTTGACCAGGCTGTTGTATCTGGTTGCGAGAACAGCATACGCGAGGGCGTAATTGGGATCGGCGGCAATCGCTTCGTTGAGATACTCAATCGCTCTCTTCCGGCTGTCAGTTCCACCTCTGCGGGCATAAAAACGGGCCTTGAGGACCAACTCGTAAGCTTCGCCATTTGTTGTTTCGTGCTTGACGAGCTGCTGCGCCTGGGTCCCGCTTAACTTCAGTTTCAGATTTTCGCTGACCGTCTGGGCGATCTCTTCCGGAAGAACCGGGACATCTGAGACTCCGCGACTGAAGGTTGCCCCCCACAACTGTTCATTCTCCCGGACGTCGGTCAGTTCAACTCGGATAAGGTATGCATCGCCACGCCGAGAGACCCTGCCACTGACAATCGCCTGTACCCCAAGCGCATTGGCGATTTGTTTCAGGTCGAGGCTTTGGCCGCGATACTTGAAACTCGAGTTTCGGGCGATCACTTTCAATTGCCCGAGCTGCGATAGCCGATCGATAACGCTCTCGCTCACGCCATCCGAAAGATAATCCAGGTCTGGATCGCCGCTGGCGTTCTCAAACGGCAGGACGGCAATTGAATTAATCTGTTTGGGATTTCGCAGATACCAATAGCCAAAAGCGACGGCGGCGAGGATCAGAACCAGGCCGCCGGCCATCATGCGAAGCTTTCGGGCCCTCACCGCGTCTGCGATATCTCCGATCACGGAAGATTGAGCCAGACTCTTCTGGGTGGAAAGCTCAGCCGGATAAATCGCCGTTACATGCTCACGCATTGCATCGGCAGTACTCACGCTGGTGGATTTTACTGGGAGCGACTTCCGCGAGCGTTCCAGTTCTTGTGAGAATTCGAGTTCGCGCTGAAGATTCTTTACATCGAGCAAGAGATCTTTAGCCGTTTGAAAACGCTCTGGCGCCTTCTTCTGCAGACACTTGCGTACGATTCTTCGCAATTCCACCGGGGTGTTGTCGGGTAGCGGTGGTGCTTCTTTGGTCAGGACCGCCGCAATCGAATCGCTCGATGTTTCGCCCGCAAAGGGGGTCACCTGCGCCAGCATTTCATACATCACCACTCCGAGGCTCCAGATATCGGAACGCGCGTCGATGTGCTTGCCCCGGGTTTGCTCGGGAGACATATACTTCACGGTGCCGATCATCGCTCCCGGTGAGGTTTTCAACTGGGCCCTGGTTTCGCCTTCGGTGTCTATTGATCCACCCGCTGGCACACGCGGTTCCGACAGCTTCGCCAAACCGAAATCAAGGACTTTGACCAATCCGTCATGGCGCAACATTACGTTGTCCGGCTTGATGTCGCGGTGAACAATTCCCGCTTCATGAGCGGCGTTTAGCGCGGCGGCGATCTGAAGTGAGATATCGAGAGTCTCGCCTAAGGTAAGCGGCTCGCCGAATAGGCGGTGGCGCAGGGTTTCCCCTTTGATCAGTTCAGTCGCTATATAACGCCGACCTTCAAAGCTGCCAATCTCATAAACGGTAAGGATGTTTGGGTGATTGAGCGCTGACGTAGCTTTTGCTTCCTGCTCAAAACGGCGCAGCCGGTCTGCGTCGTTCGCGAAATCGGCAGGAAGGAATTTGATCGCCACCTCCCGTTCGAGCCGCGTATCGTGAGCACAATACACTTCGCCCATACCGCCCTCGCCAATCTTGGAGACGATGGTGTAGTGCCCGGCCTTCAATCCTGCGTCTATCTTCATCCCCTGATCTCGCTGCTTATCTGATGCGAGTGTTTCATTCCTGCGCCAGGTAGACCCCGCTCACTCCACCCGCGCCTAACTTTGAGCGGATTTCATAATGACCAGGTTTCTTGCCGGAAGGAATGGTCACGTCTGTGGCCCGAACGGAAAGGTGCTATTGAAATTATGATTGCAGCTTAATAAGGCGCGCCCATTCTACCCGCATTAGCGGGGCCGCGCTAGAAGAGTTTGTGATGAGAGATTTGAGATTGCGTTTGGATTTCGCAAGCCGAGTAATGAAATAGAGTTCGAGGGCCGAAGGTGTTAACGAACAGCCTCGGCAAGTCGCTGACGAAATCGCGCTATCGAAGCTCCGGCGTTGCTGATCGAAGACTGTAACAGCGGACGATTCAGACGGAACTGGTCGAGCTGGGCCTGGATGTTTCGCTTTTCATTCGACAACTGAGTCCGCACCGCGTCGCGGTTTTCTTCGGGCCGCGTCGATCCGACGCCGGCCAGCGACTGTTCAATCCTGTCCGGCCGGAGTTGTGGCTCGATCTCATCGAGCCGCTTCTGCAGGGACGTTTCCTTGGCGGCGATGTCTGATAGCTCTCTCTGCAATCCTTCGGCGCGTTGCTCCTCTTTTCTCATTTGATCGCGAATATAATCGACCTTCTGATACTTCTCGAGCTTGGCGACTTCGGCCCTGAGGCGCGCAACTTCGCCACTCAGTTGGCTCACCGATTTGCGGAGCTGCGCTATCTCGTCTTCCTTTGGCGACGTCTGTGGTGGCGGCGGTTCGTCCTTGGCCTTCTGCGCAACCGCGGAACCGCTTAGGAATATGAAACAAACGAGCGTCGCCCATACCAAAGTTTTGAGAAAGTGAAGAGATTGGTTTCGCACAGCTTTCCTCCTTCAGATTTGTGATCGGATCGAATCAGGTGCCTGCGAGGTCTGAACGCGCTCTGGCGTTGAACGTTCCGCGAAATGACGAGACAGGCAATTTAGGCGATGTCTCTGCCACCCAGATGCGCGGGAGGTTTGTAAGCCCTCAACTCCAACCCGAAGCGAGGCCCCTTACATCATGGCTTTGCCACTCTGATGCGCGGCAAGTCTCTGACTTGCCGAGAAGGCCTCTCTAAATCCGGCGGTCTTCGACCGCTAATTCAGGTCGGAGACCAGA
>DASWQK010000178.1:0-11778 GCA_036403735.1 Pyrinomonadaceae bacterium | reverse complement strand
ACTTGCGCAAAATATTTCAACGACACCCATGCTTTCGCAATATCGCGGCGGTATTGGCAGTGATTCTTTGTTACTCCGTCACAATTGCGGCGCAGTCGCTCGCACCGACGGAACGTACGGCCCGTTATTTTGATTCGGTCCGAGTTTCGCCAGCCAGGCTTTTCGCTTTTCTTTTGAAAATGCCAAAAGGCGGGGACCTGCACAGTCATCTCTCAGGCGCCATCTATGCCGAGTCATACATTCAATGGGCAGCGGCCGGAGGCGATTGTGTGAACACGACGACAATGGTCGCTTCGCTGCCGCCATGTACAACGGGTCAGGTTCCAGCCGCAAACGCCCTTGCCAATTCAGTTCTCTTCCAGCAGATAATCGACGCCTGGTCCATGCAGAACTGGCAGTTGTCGGGAGAAAGTGGTCACGATCATTTCTTTAACACGTTCGGCAAGTTCGGCGTCGCTACGTACAACCAAAATGGCAGCATGCTCGCCGAAGCAGTCACCCGAGCTGCCCACGGCCACGTGCTGTATCTGGAATTGATGCTGACGCCGGATGGCACACCGACGGGCGTGCTTTCAAGTCAGGTCGGCTTCAAAGTGGGATGGGATGGAAACCCGGCGAGCACGCTGACGAAATTGAAGAGTAACGGCATCGACGCCGCCGTGCCACTGGCGATCAAAAACCTGAATGATGCTGAAGCCGAAAAAGATCGCCTCTTGAAGTGCGGTACGCCGCAAGCAGACCCGGGTTGCGCGGTGGTGATTCGTTACATCGCTCAGGTAGCGCGCGGCGCGGCGCTGGGCCCGGTGTTCGCGCAGATCGTGACCGGCTTTGCGCTCGCGAACGATCCAAGTTCGAAAGTCGTCGCTCTGAATTTAGTGCAGGCCGAAGACGGACAGGCGTCCATGCAGAACTTTGCGCTGCACATGCAGATGCTGCAATTCCTGCGGCCTTTGTATCCAGGCGCGCACCTTAGCCTGCACGCGGGCGAGCTGGTTCCCGGTGTTGTCCCGCCGGCGGGTTTGACCTTTCACATTCACGATTCAGTGATGACGGCGCAAGCCAATCGCATCGGTCACGGCGTCGACGTCATGCACGAGACTGACGCCGATGGGTTAATGCGCGAGATGGCCCGCCGCAACGTGTTGGTCGAAATCTGCCTGTCGAGCAACAACACGATCCTCGGCGTGAGCGGGACGCAACATCCGCTGGCTACTTATTTGAAGTACGGAGTCCCGGTCGCGCTGGCGACGGATGATGAAGGCGTGTCGCGTTCGGAAATCTCGCGCGAATACCTGCGCGCGGTTGAGGATCAAGGACTCGGCTATCTGCAATTGAAAACGCTGGACCGCAACAGCCTTCAGTACGCTTTTATTTCTGGCGCTAGTTTGTGGAGTGATGCGAAGAAATTCGTTCCGGTCGCGCAGTGCGCTTCGGATATGGCGGCGATGAAGTTGAGTTCGAGCGGTTGCCGTCAATACGTTGCCGGGAGCGACAAGGCGAAGTTGCAGTGGAAACTGGAAGAGGAGTTCAGGGAGTTTGAGCGCGGATGGTCAAAGACTCCTTAAGATTGTCTTGCCATCAAAAACCAAGAGCCAGAGCATTACGCTCTGGCTCTTAAGAAATCAGCTTTCAATTTTTCTAACCGGCATTGCCTTCTGCTTTCAAGGCCGCGGCTTTACGACGACGGCGCGCCGCACCCGCGAGGCCCGCGAGCCCAGTTCCGAGCAGCACCATTGTCGTTGGTTCGGGCACCGGCTTGGTGGCGGCGCCGAACGAGAATCTTTCCGGCCCACCGTTGACGTTACTCAACGCCGCGGTCAGTCCGAGTCGCAGATTTGAATCCTGTTTCATTGCCGCTTGCAGTCGCGCGGCCGCCTCAGCATCCAGGCCAAAGACAAAGTCTGAGTTGGCGCCTTGCCCGTGTTTGAACTGATCGAGGGTCATCGGTCCGTTTACCATTGAAGCGCTGAAGACGCTGTTCCCGTTTTGATCGTATGCGGTAAGGACTAACGAGTCGATCGTGATGGGCATCTTATTGCCACCGTTGGCTTCATTGATATTCAACAGCACGCGCAGATCGCTGGCGCGTCCAATCCCCAGGTCCGTCAACGACACAGTGTGCTGATGGGGGCCGGCGCTAATATTACCAAAATCCACGTCTCCGTTTTTCGTGTAACGAACTCCACCCGCTTCGGTGGTGCTGTTGCCATGATGCTGGAGATTCAGTGCCGCCAGCGGCGGAACTAACTTCTGAATATCCGGGTTAACCAGGACTATTCCGTCCGCGTAAGCCCGGCCGCTTGAGCAGGCGACAAACGCCAGTACAGCACCAACGATCATTATCTTTGAAAGCAACTTCATTTTCCTCATCGCTCCTTCTGATGTCCGCTGAAAGATCGAAGCCGACTCGGGCACTTCCTCAGCTTCTCCATCATACAAAAGGACGAAAGACGTCGCGCTTCCACGAGCAAATAGGTCGGAGTTTTCAGAAAAATATTTGTGATTACGCGGATGTGCGTAGAAGAGCTTTGCACAAGAAAGAAGGTTGACGTTCTCAGTCACACCCGGCTTCAGTCAGCCGGGTGATCGGAATATCAGCATGGAGGGAAACCGTTTAAATGGTGTCCAAGCCTTAGCTTTGCGCAGTTCACCTGACTAGAGCCAGGTGTGAATGAAAGAGTTCGATACCACTCCGCGTCCGAGCGACTTCGTCCGGCGATCACCCGAACGGCTTTTCAATCGAAGGACTCTGCTCGGTAAAAAATTTCGGACCGCTCGGAGTGATGTAGAGACAGTCTTCCAGACGGATTCCAAACTCGCCATAGATCACAATCGTTGGTTCGTCGCTGAAGCACATTCCGGGTTGAATCGGAGTCTTGTTGCCGCGCACGAAGTAGGTCCACTCGTGACCGTCGAGACCGATGCCGTGACCGGTGCGATGCGGCAAACCCGGCGTTTTGTAATCCGGGCCAAAGCCCGCATCCGTCAGAACCTTTCGCGCCGCGTAATCAACGGCTTCACAAGGCGCGCCGACTTTTGCGGCGGCGAAGCCAGCGTCCTGCGACTTTCGCTCAATGTCCCAAACGTCGCGCTGGCGTTGCGTTGGTTTGCCAAAGACGAAGGTGCGCGTAATGTCGGACTGATAACCTTCGACGGTGCAACCATCATCCATCAAAACCATGTCGCCTTCATGCAGGACCTGCGGCTTGCTGCTGCCGTGCGGGAAGGCGGTGTACTTTCCAAAGCTGACAAAGATTCCGCCCTGTACGCCGAGATTGCGGAAGGCCGTCGCGCAATTGCCCGCAAATTCCTGTTGCGTCATGCCTTCGCGCGTCGTCGCCCAGGTCGCGCGATAGGCAATGATCGTGAGGTCGTTCGCCTTTTGCATCAGCGCCAGTTCAGCTGGCGATTTGTACATGCGACAACCGGCAGTGATTGGCGTCGCGCTCACATATTCAAGCTTGGGCGCAGCCTGGCGAATTCCATCGTAGAAGAAAAATCGCACACGCTCTTCGATTCCAATCCGGCCAGAGCGCATCCCGCGATCTTTGAATATCTGCGCGACGCGAAGATACGGACTTTCGTCTTCTTCCCAGGTGCGAATATCGTTGGTGCCGATCTTGATCAGCTCGCGCGCTCGTTCTTCTTCAAACTTTGGGCAGACCCAGGCGATGTCGCCGTGCTGCGGAATCACGAGCGCGAACATTCGTTCGCTCTGTCCCCAACGCATGCCGGTGAAGTAGTACATGCTGGTGCCTGATTCGACGTAGATCGCGTCGATCTTTTGCTCACCCATCAGGTGCTGCGCTTTGGCGATCCGCGCCATGCGCTCGGCATCAGTGATCGGCACGACGTCTTTGGTCATCGGCCGCAGGTTCTTGATCAGATCCGGCACGTCCTGGCGTTGCTGAATCGTCTCGACGTCGTCAGAGTAAGCGAACGCAACGTTGGGGAGCATGGCCGCGCCGGCTACACCTGCCGACGCGCGCAAGAAGTTTCGTCTGTCGATGCACATGGGCCGAGATTGTAATCGAAGGCGACGCCTGAAGCCATAAAAAGTCGCGGATTTACACCGATGGAGGGATGCAGTCAGATTAGTCTAAGCGATGACCGTGCTGATTTGTTTTTCGATCTGTGTCATCTGCGTTAATCTGTGGCCGATTTTCTTTGGCTACCTTGCATCGCAAACTTCTATATTTGCTTCTTTCTCTTGTGGCATTGCTGCCGTTTTTCTCAGCAGCTCACGCCCAACAAACACTCCGTTGGGGCGCCGATCCTAGTGGCGGCGCGCCTTACGTTTTCAATGATCCCAAGCATCCCGATCAATACATCGGTTATGAAAAAGAGATGGTCGACGCCTTGGCGGCCGCGATGCGACGGAAGGCGGAGTTCATTCCTTCCGATTGGGAGACGCTGGTCTCAGCGCTGCAACGCAACTCGTTCGATGTGATCGTCAACGGGCTCGAGCCCACCGCGGATCGTCAGAAGCAGATTCAATTCAGCAAGCCTTACTACATTTTTCAGCTCGCACTAACTGTTAGAAAAGACGAGCAGCAGATTCATTCGCTCGCTGATTGCAAGAACCGGGTCGTCGGCACCCTCGGCAACACTGCCGCGTCGCGCTTGCTGCAAGAGGAAGGGATTAGTTTCAAAGATTACGCGGAACCGCTGACCGCTTATCGCGATCTGGAATTGAAACGGATCGATGCGGTGATCATGGATGTGCCCGCGGAAGTTTTTTATGTCAGCAAGAGCGCGACGTTGAAGCGCGCCGGCGAGCCTTTCTTTCGCGGTACTTACAACATCGGGTTGCGTAAGGACGATGATGCCTTGAAAACGGAGATCGATGCGGCGATCGATAAGATCATTAACGACGGGACGCTTGAACAAATTCTGCGCAAGTGGGGATTGTGGAATGACGCGCAACTTGAATTGCAAAATCGAGCGAAACCGGGGGCACAAAACACCGATGTCGCGTACGACATTACGTCCACCTCGTTCAATTGGCGCGAAGCGATTTGGCGACTGACACGCGCGGCGTTCGTCACGGTGCTGATCGCTTTCGGTTCGATGACCATTGCGCTCACTCTCGGCATGCCGCTGGCGATTGGCCAATGGAAAGGTCCACGGGCGGTCCAATGGCTGTGCACTATTTACGTGGAATTCTTTCGCGGTACTCCGGTGCTGGTCCAATTGCTATTTCTTTACTTCGGTTTGCCGACGATTGGACTCGCGATGCCCGGATGGCTGACCGCGCTGATTGGTCTGGGACTGAATTATGCGGCGTACGAATCGCAGGTTTATCGCGCGGCGCTGGAAGCAATTCCGCGCGGGCAGTGGGAAGCATCGTACTTGCTCGGCATGAGTCCGCTGCTGGCATTTCGCCGGATCATTCTGCCGCAGGCTTTTCGCATCGCGCTGCCGCCGATGACCAACGACTTTGTCTCGCTCTTCAAAGACACTTCGACGGCCTACGCGATTTCAGTTTGGGAACTCGCCACTGCGTATCGCGAACTGGCAAACGCCTCGGGACAATTTCTCATGCTGGGTGTCGCGGTGTCGTTGTACTACCTGGCGATGAGCTTGCCGATGGCCCATCTGGCGCGCCGGCTCGAGCGGAGATTGCAGAGACGAGAAGCAATTGAAGCAGTGGAAGCTGAGATCGTCTGAGAATTGTTTAGAGGCGGGCTACCGCCCGCCCGATCGCGGGAATTTTTAGACGGCGCAGTGACGATGGCGGGCAGTAGCCCGCCTCTAAACGAAAAGAAAAACTCAAAAATGATTCGCGTTAAGAATCTAATCAAAAACGCCAACCGGACCCGCATTCTGCGCGGTGTGTCTTTCGACCTGGCGTCGCAAACGGTACTCGGAATCATTGGCGCATCCGGCAGTGGCAAGACGACGCTGCTGCGATGTCTCAACGGGTTGGAACGAATTGATGAGGGAGAAATTGAGTGTGGCGACGTGAATCTGGATGCAAAGCTTTCCAAACATGAATACGCTCGGCGCGTCGCCCAGCTGCGCCGAAAAGTTGGCACAGTGTTTCAGCATCTTTATTTGTTTCCACATCTGACGGTGCTCGGCAATATCATCGAGGCTCCGGTGCACGTGTTGCGCATTCAGCGCGAAAAAGCCCAACGCGAAGCGTTCGAGCTGCTTGATTCAGTTGGATTGAAAGACAAAGCGCCGCGTTATCCGGAATCGCTTTCCGGCGGAGAGCAACAACGGGTGGCGATCGCCCGCGCCTTAGCCATGCATCCGGCGCTGCTGATGTTCGATGAACCTACGAGCGCGCTCGATCCAAAACGCAGCGCGGGATTGCGTTCGCTACTGCGCAGTTTTGTTTCACGCGGTCACACGATGGTGATCGTTTCACACTCGATCGGATTCCTTGAAGGCCTGGCGGATCAATTGCTTTACATGGAAGGCGGCGAGGTGGTGGAATACGGAGATACCGATCAGATTCTGAATTCACCACGTGATCCGCGCACGAAAGATTTTGTGGAACAGGCGAAATAGGAGTGCGGACATCGCGAGGTCACTACCGGGAGGTACTGACTCCACGCCGGATGCTCGCTCTCCGCTTCAGACCAGATTCATTGGCGTGGGGTTCTTGGGATCCTTTGTGTAATCGTAAAAGCCGCGCCCCGATTTTCTTCCATACAATCCGGCCATCACCATGCGCTTCAAGAGCGGCGGCGGCGCGAAACGCTTCTCGCGAAACTCGTTGAACATGATCTCAGCGATGTAGTACGTCGTATCAAGCCCGACGAAATCGCCGAGCGTGAGCGGGCCCATCGGATAGCCGCAGCCGAGCTTCATCGCGTTGTCGATGTCGACGATTGAGCCGACACCTTCTTCCAGCGCGCGAATCGAATCCAGCAGGTACGGCACCAGCAGGCGATTGACGATGAATCCGGTTTTGTCGCTGGCGCGCACGGGCGCCTTGCCCAGCTTGGTCGCGAAGGAAACCGCGTCTTCATAAACGTCCTTGTCAGTCAAAATCGTGCGCACGACTTCGACCAACTTCATGAGTGGCACTGGATTGAAAAAGTGCATGCCAATAAAACGTTGCTGCCGCTCGGCCGAACTTGTAGACATCATCTGGGTGATCGACAACGAAGAAGTATTCGACGCAAAGATTGTCTCCGGCTTACAGACCGCATCAAGCTCGCGATAGGTTTTTTGTTTCTCGTCCAGGTTTTCAATGATGGCTTCAATGATGATGTCGCAATCAGCCAGGTCGTTGAATGAAGTTGTCCCAAACAAACGATCGCGCGTCGCCTTTTGCTGTTCCGCTGTGACTGTTCCTTTATCGGCGAAACGCTCCAGCGATTTTTCGATCGACGCAAATCCTTTCTGAATCAGTTCCGGCGACACTTCGCGGACGGTCGTTTCGAATCCAGCCATTGCGGCTGTCTGCGCGATGCCCGCACCCATCAGGCCACAGCCGAGTACGCCAACTTTTTTGATCTCCATAAAGTTCTCCCGATTGTTTATCCACAGATTACACAGATAAAGACCAGCCACAAAAAAGCACAAAAAGCACAAGATTCAAATTTACTTTTTGTGCTTCTTGTGCCTTTTTGTGGCTTCCATTTCTTTCTGTGTAGTCTGCGTAATCTGTGGATGATTCTTTCTCATAACGTAATATCAAAAGTTCTCGCCACCATAAAGAAGCTGATCACGACGACGAGCAGTGCCAGAACCTGCCCGACGCGCCAGGCAATCGTGACCCCGGTCGATTGGCCCGGCCGTTTGTAACTCACCACGGCAGCAAGGGCGGCGCCCGATAACAGTCCGCCCATGTGTGCGGCATTATCTATGAAGCCGCGTCCCACGAATCCGATTCCCAGATTGAGCAGGATTACCGGCAACATACCGGCGCCGAAGGCGCGCTTGAAGCCTTCGGGCAGTTCGCGCCGGTACTTCAGCCCGAACAGGAACAGGACTCCGACCAACCCAAACAACGCTCCCGATGCGCCCGCTGACGGATCGTCATGATTCTTGATGAGAAAACTTGTGACCACGCCCGGATGCGATCCGGGAATAACCGTTAAGTAACTTGCGAGCACGCCGGCGACCCCCGTCACCACCCAAAACACCGTGAACTTTGCCGACCCGTAAAGCTTTTCTACCCATGGACCAATCACCCAAAGGCTGTACATGTTGATGACCACGTGCGGCAGATTGACGTGAATGAATACTGGCGTGACCAGTCGCCAATATTCGTGATCGTAACCAATCAAATAATTCGTCTTCGCGCCAAACGCCAACAGCACTGGTTCCGGAAATCCCGTCCACAGGACGCCAGTCGCCATTCCGCTGATCTGCCACATCAAGAGAAAGATGAAAAAATTAAGGACCAGAAAAACGATCGTGAATATATAAGGACGAGACAGAACAGCCCGCGCATAACTGAGATTATACCGTTCGTGCAGCGGCACCTGGGGCGGCGTGGCTGCGGCCAAAGGCGCGCCGCACACATGGCAGGATGTTTCGCCGGCGCCTATTATCGCGCCGCAATTACGACAGACGCTGGGCCGGCCGGGATGATTTGATTGAGCGTCAGGCAAGGAATTTGGAGTGCGCCGGCTTGACGGCGCTTTCGGTTCGGAGTTCCGCGTTTATGCGAGGTTTCACTTTGCTGAGAATCCGCCTAAAGGCGGGACTCCAAACAATCCAAAGCGGCGTCAAGCCGCCGCACTCCAAAAATTACTTTTCGATCTTTCCCAAGAGACTCACGAGATCGTCAGCGTGCTCTTCTTCGACTGCGAGAATCGTTTCCATCAATCGACGCGACGTTGGATCGTCATTACCGAGATATTGAATGATGTCGCGATAACTATCGATGGCGATGCGTTCGGCAACCAAATCTTCCTTGATCATATCCGTCAGCGTTTCGCCTTCCACGTATTCAGCATGACTGCGCGTCAGCAAACCCTCAGGATTAAAATTTGGCTCGCCGCCGAGTTGCACGATTCGCTGGGCGATTTGATCGGCATGGCCTTGCTCGTCGTTTGAGTGTTGCAGGAATTCAGCGGCCACGCTGTCGGCATTAATTCCCGAGGCCATAAAGTAATGACGTCGATAGCGCAGGACGCAAACGATTTCGGTGGCCAGCGCTTCGTTCAGAACTTTGATCACAGTTTCGCGATCGGCTTTGTATCCCTCAGTCACTGCGCCTTGTTCGATGTGGTTGCGCGCGCGTTCGCGCAGAGTTTTGATATCGGTAAGAAACGGTTTTGATGACATAGATGCTCCTGTTTAGACGCAAGCTGCCGCATCGCTGCTCGCAGTCTTCTTTACTCAAAATGGATCGAGGGTTGACCGACGATATTACTCGCTCGCTCAGACCTTCGGCAAGCGACCTTGTCCTATGAGTTGCCTGAAGTTGTGTTGCTGAAGAGCAGGGCACTAGCCCGATTGTAAGGGAGAACTCATTTCGAGCGATTCAATGCTGAGCCCTCCCTAACGGTTGGGCTAATGTCCGCTTCGCAGCATTCTTAGTTTCTGGAATGGATCCGTGCTTCCATCTTAGTGCATCCCGATCCGGCTAAAGTCGTTAGCGCAGGTGTGAAGCACAGACACTCAGCTCGCCTTCATCAATCTGCCTGACAGTTCAAGCGGTCAAAGACTCGGTCAATCAGACAAGATCACTTCCACGCACGCGCCAGGATCGCGGAAAAACACGCAATTTCAGATCATCCGCAGTTGGCACGGGGCTTGTTTTGTCCTGACCTTTCGCACCCCCGAAGTGCGAGTTCAGTTGTACCGAAAAGCATTGACTCGTTTTTAAGGAGCACCACGGAATGCGAAGGTCTTATCTACTGATATCGTTAATCGTCCTGTCGTTCGTTTCACCGCTCGCTAACTTTATGCCGGGCGTGAACACTTCGCACGCCCAGACGAAACCCAACAAGCCGCGCTTCGGCAAGTTCGCTGATTCTCTGCGCGAACGTGTTCAATCGGCGCGTGATAACAGCAACGAAACTGCGCGGGTGATCTTAAACTTAAGCGATGCGGCCGACCCTCAGCAATTGGGCCAGGCGCTCAGCCAAAGCGGAGCGCGTTCACAAAAACATCTCGACCAACTCGGACTAATGGTTGCCGACGTCCCGTTGAACAAGTTGGAAGAAGCTGCGGCGCGCGACGATGTGTCATGGATATCGGCCGACCAGGAGGTGCGTTCACTCTCGACCGACAATACGAGTCATATCGAGATCACCACCGGTGCGAGCAAACTCTTGCCACTCGATAAGAACAACGTCGCCGGTAGCGGCGTCGCCAACGGCGGTGCGGGAAACGGAGTCGGCATCGCCATCGTCGATAGTGGAATCACTCCGGCGGACGCGGCCGAGTTTGTCGGATATCAGTGGCAGCAAAGCGGTGGCACGCTGGGCCTCGGACTCTTGTCACAGCAATATGTGCAATCCTACGATCGGATCAAGAAGCACATCGATTTTACCGGTGAGAACCGCACCGACGACGCTTATGGTCATGGCACACACACGGCCGGCGTTGCAGCCGGTACCGGGCAGTCGAGCGAAAACTACGCGGCGAAAAATGCAGGCGCGCCAACTTACGGCGGCGTGGCGACCGGCGCAAACCTGATTGACGTGCGAGTGCTCAACTCACAGGGCCTGGGCACAGTGTCGAACGTAATTGCCGGCATCAACTGGGTAATTCAGAACAAAAGCACCTACAACATTCGCGTAATGAATCTCTCGCTGGGGACAGCGATTACGCAGAGTTACAAGACCGATCCTCTCTGTCAGGCTGTAGGCAAAGCCGTCGACGCGGGCATCGTCGTGGTCGTGGCAGCGGGGAACTGGGGCAAAGATTCTGCGGGTAACAAGATCTTCGGCGGCATTCTTTCGCCGGCAAATTCGCCGCGTGTCATCACTGTCGGCGCGGCTAATACGCAGCAAACCAATCAACGATCCGACGATACGGTGACCACGTATTCTTCGCGCGGTCCAACTCTGGTTGATGGCCTGGCTAAACCAGATATGATCGCGCCGGGTAATCGAACTGGCGCGGCAGAGACTGCGGACACTTCGACGTCGACAAGCAACAGCTATTCAACGACTGGCGGTGGCGGTCTGGTTGGAACATTACTCAGCGGAAGCACCAGCACCAGCATTCCAAAGGCAACCGGTACCTATCAGATTCTCAGCGGCACGTCTTTCGCCGCGCCCGCAGTTTCGGGAACAGCAGCTCTGATGCTCGAGGCCAATCCGTCGCTTACGCCTTCAATGGTAAAGGCCCTCCTGATGCGAACCGCAGAGCGCTTGCCGGTCTATGAAACCATGATAGCCAACCATCAGATGACAAACTTTGAACGAATTGTCACTGAAGGCGCGGGCGAATTGAACACCAGTGCAGCAGTCTCGATCGCAAAAGTCATTCGTCAGGACGCGAATCGCGCGAAGCCTGGTGACAACTTGATCACAAAGACGGGCGTCACGTATGCAAACTCTGGAGTGACATCGGCGATCGCAACCGAAAACATTCCGCTGAATAACGGCATCGTCTGGGTTGAAGGTGTGGCGTTCACTGATCGTCTGATGCTGACCAGCGGTTACAAATTGGCCAACGGAACAACCCTGGGCAGCGGCTTTGTTCTGGCCGATGGTTTTGTCCTAGCCGATGGTACATACATTTTCTCGAGCGGTTTTGTGCTGGGCAGCGGCTTCGTGCTGGGCAGCGGCTTCGTGCTCGCCAACGGGTTCGTGTTGGGCAGCGGATTTGTGCTCGGCAGCGGATTTGTGTTGG
>DASWQK010000177.1:0-4813 GCA_036403735.1 Pyrinomonadaceae bacterium | reverse complement strand
CCGCCTTCAAGCTTACCGACAAGCTGCTGCGCGCGATCGAAGGACGCGAAGCGGACGTCTTCATCGTGAACTTTGCGAACCCGGACATGGTGGGCCACACGGGCAAACTCGACAAGACCATTGAAGCCTGCCAGTACGTCGATACTTGTCTGGGGTGGGTTACGAAAGCGATGCGAAGCGCGAAGGGACGGACTCTGATCACCGCCGATCACGGCAACGCTGAGCAGATGATCGATCCGAAAACCGGCCAGCCGCACACCGCGCACACAAGTAACCCGGTGCCGTTTCATCTCATCGACGAAGATTCCGTAGGAGTGAAACTGCGCGAAGGCGGGGCCTTGGAAGATGTGGCGCCGACGATGCTCTCGTTATTGGGAATTGATAAGCCGGAAGAGATGACGGGAAAAGATTTGCGAGAAGGTTAGGGTCGCGATCGTCGAAAAAATCAAGACAACCGGTTTCATTTACACCTGGCTTCAGCCAGGTGTTGACGACGATTGATCGAACGGAAACCGTTTAAACGGTTTCGGAAATCAAGTGGGCCACTTTTCACCTGGCTGAAGCCAGGCGTGAATGAGAAATGTCGGCAGCTACCGAGACAATAAAGCAGCAAGCACGACCGCGCGCCATCTCGCTCCGCTGGATCATCAATGCGCGCGAAGATTCGATCTGGTTTATCGGATCGGTCGCGGCAAGTTACGCGCTGCTGATTCTCTACGTCACCGGAATCCTGCCGCTCGTTCCGATGGTCGCCGGCTGGGCGATTCTGATCGACGCGCCGCACGTTTTCGGCACTTTCTCACGAACTTATTTTGATGCTTCTGAATGGAAGACGCGTAAGCGCTTGATGCTGGGCTCGCTCTTGTTCTTCCTGGTTGGTCCAACGATGGTTTTGCTGGGCGCGGGTTTCACTTTCTTTTTTATCGCGGCGCTGTGGGCGTACTACCATCTGGTCAAGCAGCACTATGGCTTCATGGTGCTTTACAAAAAGAAGAACAACGATCTCGCCGCCGTCGACAATGCGTTGGATCGCTGGCTGTTGATGTTTGCGTTCAATTATCCGTTCGTCGCCTTCATCGCCAACGACGAAAGCGCGATGGCCCGCGTGCCGCCGGTTCTGCGCGGCGGAGTTAACGCGGTCGCTATGATCCTGCTGATTGGAACGATCGTGGTGGGGATTGGTTGGTTAATTCGGCAATTGCAACGGCTGATTTCGCGCGAGCCGCTCAACGTGCCGAAATACCTATTATTGGCGGCGGCGATTCCGATGCATTGGATTGTGCTGCTGACGCCGATGCCCGCCAAGCCGATCGCGCTGGTGGCGATTCTCACGATTTATCACAACCTGCAATATCACCGGCTCATCTGGTTTCATAATCAGAAATATAGTGGCAAGGGCGTCTCGCCCGTGGCTCACGCGCAAGCTGCGCGTGCCACTTATGGCCCGGCCGCATTCATCAGCCGCCGCCTGCTCTACTACATCGGATTCGGAATCATTTTTGGTCTTCTCTATCAAGCACCGCGTCAACTCCTGGGCTATTTCGGATTAAAAGCGACGCATGGTGTGCCAACCGCGGAACTACCTGTGCAGATTCAATTGGGAGTTGCTTTTCTTTGGGGCGTAGCCTTCATTCACTACTACCTTGATTCAAAAATCTGGCGCGTGCGGAGAGATCCTTCGGTTGGCAAAGCTCTGCAGATGAGTTAACGAGGTCAGAACCGCCTGCGGTAGCGGGCGGTTAATCCTTCTACAGTGGCGATGTCAACCACCCGCTACCGCAGGTGGTTCTGACTTTCCACAAAAATCTCTGACCACTTCGACGAACTGCGCCGGAGACTCCGCCGGTGGCAAATGCCCGCAGTTACGAAAGACAACCAACTTCGCATTCGGCATCGCCTCTCGAAGTTGAAAAGCATCTGCGAGTGGAATGTGATCGTCCTGGTCGCCCCAGACCAGCAGCGTCGGCCGGCGAATCAGCGATGCTTCGCGCTCAATGCGGTTCGCACTCCAGCGTCGCGCGGTGCGGATCATCGCGCGCTGCGCGTTGGCGGTTGCCAGCAAGTGATGGCGCGCCGCCACCATTCGGTCGTTGACCGGCTTACCCATGCGGCGATACATGTCTTCCATTCGCTTGCGCAAGATCCAGCGCGAACCGAGAAACAGCGGCGTGGAGATATCGCCGATGATCGGCAAACACGAGATGCGCAGCAGCAGGTTCTTTTTTACGTCGTCATTGGTAACCGCGCCGACCAGGATTAATTTTTCCACCCGCTCAGGATAATCAAGCGCCATCGTGGCCGCGATTGCGCCCCCGTAGGACGCGCCGACGATCGTAGCTTTCTTAATCTGCAAGCGGTCCATCAATCCAATCATGGTCGCGGCCTGTTCGGCGATGGTGTACTCGGCATCTGCCGGCTTGTCTGAATAGCCATAGCCGGGCAAGTCCGGCGCGATCACCCGAAAGCCCTCGCCCGCCAGCGGCAAGAGCGTGTTGGTCCAAATCAAATTCGATGAGATGAAACCATGAATCAAGATCATCGGCGGCGCTTTCTCATCGCCCGCTTCCTGATAATGAATGCGCACCCCATTGACACGGGTGAACCAGGAATATTCGGCGTTGAAGATGAACTCCAGGCTGTCACGCCAATTAACGTCGCGCGGCCGGGTGAGCAGTTTCGTGGCCACGGCGCCGGCGACGAGGCCGGAGAGTCCGGCAAAGAGGTAACGTTTCTTCATGGCGTGACGGATGTTAACACAAGAAATATACGCCCATCTCATTCACGCCTCGCTTCAGCGAGGCGACAAAAACAGCGCGCACCGGCGAAACCATTTCAATGGTTTTGAAGCCGTTGAAACGGCTAACTGGGATTTGTTTCGGCTCACGGCACCTCGCTGAAGGAAGCGACGTGTGAATGAGATTTACGTGCTCGCAAGAACCACCTGCGGGTGAACAACCTTTTGCGCCTCATCGTAAATTCCCACCGCAGTCAACTCGCCGGACGAATCACGCAGACGCACAGCCTGTCGATTGGACCAGACTGTCTGGTCAACTTGCAGATCTGATCCATTCATCACGCGTCGAACGTCATCGGCTTTGAGATCCAAAGCCGGCAAATGCGCGAGCGTGGCATCGGGCGAAATGAATAACTTTTCAAGCAAGGCCGATTCCGCCAGGTCGCTTAACTGCTCAAGTGTGCTCGCGTCTTCAATTTTGAACGGGCCGGCGCGCGTGCGGCGAAGTTCAGCAAGGTGCGCGCCGAGGCCGAGCCGCTTACCGAAATCTTCTGCCAGGGTGCGGACATAGGTGCCTGCGGAACAGACCACGCGCACCGCGAGATCGCGCGTGCCGTCCTCATTTTCTTTCAGCAGTTCGCCGTTGCGCTCAATGGTTTCAAACGCGCTAATCGTGATGCGCACCGACGCGCGCTCAATCTCTTCGCCGCGCCGCGCCAGCTCATAGAGTTTTTCTCCCTTAACTTTTTTCGCAGAGTACATCGGCGGCGTCTGATCGATCTCGCCGCGTAACGATTGGATTGCAGCGTCGATGTCTTCTTTGCGAATGCTTTGCGTCTTTGCGTGAAAATCGTTTTCGCTTATCCGCCGGCCTGTGAGATCACCCGTGTCCGTCGCATAGCCGAGGCGAATCAACGCTTCGTACTCCTTCTCAGCCCCGCTCAGGAATTGCATCAGCCGCGTTGCTTTGCCAATCATGACGACTAGCACACCGGTCGCGAAAGGATCGAGGGTCCCGGTGTGGCCTACGCGCCGCGTGGCGATGATCTTCCGCACATGTGCTACTACATCGTGCGAACTCATGCCTGCGGGCTTGTCGATGACGAGCGTGCCATCCATGCATTCGATTCTAGATTGCCGATTGCCAATTGGCGATTGATTTGCTGTTAAAGTTCCGTAGGAACGAAATATTTATAGCAGCTCCAGCCGTTTCTCTTTTATGTCGCACCTACGGCGCGTAGCTGGCACAAGGAGAACGTGAGGCGCTATAAAGATTCCGTCCCTACGGGACTCAGCAACCAGATGCGAAGACGCCGATTACGAAAAACCGAGGAAGGGCGCGCGGAAGACCTTCCGCTCGATCCGGCGAAAGCCCGCGAACGAGTGTTCCAGCGCGCCGGCAAATTGCTTGCTGCCAAAACTCGATCTGTTGCGGAACTTCGCGAGCGTCTGCTGGAAGGCCGTGGCGCGACCAGGGACAATGTTGAGGAAGTCATCGCGCGCCTGCGCGAGTATGGTTATCTCGACGATGCGAAGTTCGCGCAGAGCTACGCGTCTTTGCGGGTGCGCGAAAGACCAATCGGGCGGCGCCGGCTGGCGCGCGATCTGTGGTTAAAGAAAGTCGATAAGCAGACTGCTGAGGTGGCGCTGGACGAAGTATTTGCCGCGACTCCCGAAGATGAATTAATCGATCGCGCGATTGCAAAACGAATTCGCCTGCGGGGCAAACCCAAATCAAGAGAAGATGCCAAGAAACTTTTCGATCATTTGATTCGGCAGGGTTTCGCTTTTGAATTGGTGAGCGATAAGGTGCGCGGCCTGTTAAAGGGTGACGTGGATGACGCGGTGGACTAGTTTTCGATCCAGACGATCGGCGCCTTCGCATCCGCAGGTGTTGCCGGCTCGGAGGGCTTGGGCAGCAGCGGAGTGATCTCGCCGCTTTCAGTATCAATAAGGAGCAACCACCCGGCGTCTCCCACGATCATCAATTTCGCCGACGACTTGATCAGCATCTTCGCACTCACTGAAAACACCCGATTGATTGATCCCGGGCGTTGCTTCTGCAAGTTGGTCGGATTC
>DASWQK010000176.1:0-4851 GCA_036403735.1 Pyrinomonadaceae bacterium | reverse complement strand
GATGTTACTGATATCGAAAATTCTCACACCGCGGAAACGATCTTTTTGCGCAGCCGCTGGCTGGTTCGGTTGTCCGGCCGCCGGCGGCGGGTTGGGCGGAAATCCTTGGACACCGCAATCTACGCGGCCGTTCGTCATCTCTACCGACATAAACATCAGGTTCTTATAAACCGACACGTCGCCCTGCCCGCCAGGACAAATCATCGAGGTCAACAAAGTTGTCTTCGCCGGATTTGAGATGTCATAGATATTCACGCCGTAGAAATTTCCCAGGAACAGGCGTTTGCCCTGGAACGCGAGGTCCGAGTTCGCGAAGCCGAGCCCGGCAAGCACCAACTTCGATGCGTTTGGCATCTTCGAAGGGTCGGGTACGCCGAGTACCGTAGTCAGTGTCTTGTTCACTTTCGGATCATTAGGATCGTTGGAGCCGAGGTCGAAGGCATCAGGTTTCTTGAGCAGCATGAGATGCTTTAGCCCCCGCGCTGCTTCGCCTGCGTCATACATGCCCGGTGATAAGTTCGCGCGCGGATCATTGACGTCTGAGCCCGTCATGCCGGCCGGTAGCGGCGGCGCCGGTTGAGGAGCGAACGGATTAACCGCCGCGACCGGTGTTGCCGACGGCGACGGCGAAGTCGTTTGCGCCAACGTCCTTACTGAAAAATAACAGCACAAAACGAACGAAGCTAATAGCATCCTAAAAGCGATCGTGTGTACCCGATTCATTGTTTCTCCTCCAAAGCATTATTCGTCAGCCCGCGAAGCGGGTGGCAGCGTAAAGCCTGGGGCGTGAGCCCCAGGATCAAGAAAGCAAATAAGGTCGAGCCCGCGGATCGGGCAACAGCCCTAAGGATAAAAGTCCCTGTGTCTAATTTCGCGATGCCGAAATGAAATGTTCTTTGAAAACTCATTATGAGATCTATCGCCCGCTTCGCGCACTTTCTCTTCAGTTCGGCGCCAGGCGAATCAAATACCTTATCCCGTCTCTCACGGGATCGGAGTCTTTTCAGCACTGGCCAGCATCGTCTGCATAATCCGAATTTCGGCGCGTTGGCCGCTGTCGATATCCGTCGTGAAATTAAAGAGTTCAGCGTCCTGCCCGGCGCCCGCAGTGTCGAACAAGTCTTTCACCATAATCAAGGCGCCATTGTGGTGCTGAATCATCCCGGTCAAAAACAGCTGGTCGAACTCGGAGCCCTTTGCTTTCTTAAGAGCCTCCATCTGCTTTTGAGTAAGCATGCCGGGCATGAGCATCGTCTGCCGGGACATATCCATGCCTGGCATATCCATGCCTGACATTTTTGGCACCGGCATCTCAGTCGACTCACCTCGCGCCTCGAGCCATCGTTTCATAAATCTTATTTCTTCCGACTGCGAGTGACTGATTCGCGCTCCCAGCAACCGAAGATCCTTGTTCTGAGTGCGTGATTCGATGAGTGCCGTCATTTCCACCGCTTGTGCGTGATGCATGGTCATGCCCTGCATGAACTCAACATCCTTTGGCGAGCGTGGCGGCAGAATGGCCCGCGTCGATGACGGCAACGTCTGGGTTGGCTGGCCCGGTGCGCCAGGCTGGACGACGACGGGCGTCGCAGGATTAGTCTGCTGCGCGCAGACCGGCAGCGAGCAAAAGCAGAGAGTAGTGGCGGCAATCAGCCCACTTCGCAATGCTCGGCATACCGTTGCTGATTGTTTACGCTGGCCCTTAGACCAAAAAGAGTTCATCGGTGAATGGTTAAGCGATTGAAGGGTTCAATTTATCATAAAGCCCGCTGAAGGGCACTTGGGTTCAGGTCTCCGTTAGTCTTTCGTTAGTGTGTTGCTGAGGTGACAGCGTTGCCAAGTCGCAAGGAAAGAACACCGTAACGACCGCGCCGGCATGTCTGCATTCAAGTGGCTCGTACGCGCTGCACAAAGGTCTGCACTCGCGATCGCGAACGACATCGAGTCTAATTCCGGGCGCCGTCTTTCTCTCGGAAGACATACATAAGTCCTTCTTCCCGGACGATCTTGACGCTAAGATGTCTTAGCAAGCCGGTTTTAGCCCCTCCGAATAGTCTGCCGGATTTAGAGCAGGAAGATGAAAAGTAATCAGCGCACCGATGTTGCCAAACTAGCCTTCAAATTTGTGCTGACGATCGGCATCGTCAATTTGTTTGCCGACATGACCTATGAAGGCGCGCGCAGTATCACTGGACCATTTCTTGAATCCCTGGGTGCGAGTGCAGTCGCAGTTGGGTTGATTGCCGGCGGCGGTGAATTGCTCGGCTACACGCTTCGCTCAGTCGCCGGTTACGTGGCCGATAAGACGCACAAGTATTGGATAGTCATTCTGGCGGGATATGCGATCAATATGATCGCTGTTCCAGCGCTTGCACTGGCAGGTAGTTGGCCGCTGGCCGCTGCTTTGATGCTGGCCGAGCGAACCGGACGTGGCATTCGAAAGCCCGCGGTGGATGCAATGATTTCCTATGCCGGGAAGTCGATTGGCCGAGGTTGGGTGTTCGGATTGAATGAGGGGTTGGACCAGGCCGGAGCCACTTTTGGGCCACTAATCGTGGCCTTCGTTTTGTACGTGAGGGGCGGTTATCGAGCCGGCTTTGGAGTGCTGCTGATTTCCGCGTTGCTATGTCTGGCCACACTGGTTCTGGCGCGAATGTGGTATCCCCGGCCGCATGAGTTGGAAGGGAAGTCCGCTGAATTTCTCGAGACGAAGGGTTTCTCGAAGGCCTATTGGATCTACGTCACCGCGGGCGCATTCATTGCCGCGGGGTTTGCAGATTTTTCCTTGATCGCATTTCATTTTAAGAAGGTGGCGATCATTTCAGATACGACTATTCCTTTGTTCTACGCAGTAGCCATGGGAGCAGGCGCATTGACGAATCTCGTGTTTGGCCGGCTCTTCGATCGCTTTGGCTTTCCGATTGCGGGCATTGCTTTTTTCTGCGGAGCATTCTTCGCGCCGCTGGTTTTTCTCGGACAGTTCTGGCTAATCTTAACGGGTATGGTTCTGTGGGGAATTGGAATGGGCGCGCAGAACTCTCTGCTCAAAGCGATGCTCGCAGATGTTATCGCGCCATCCAAACGCAGCACCGGTTTCGGACTGTTCTACACGGCTTTTGGTATTGCCTGGTTTCTCGGCAGCGCCGCCATGGGCCTCTTATATGACAAGTCTCTCTTTACTTTGATTATGTTTTCAGTCGCTTTCCAACTCGTCGCCCTGCCGATATTAATTTGGGGAGTAGCTTCGTCGCGGAAATCAGGGACCTGATCGAACTGCAGTGAAACGTCGCGCCCATTTATTGCGGGATGAAGTCAACCCCATTCTCTCTCAGCGTTTCCACCTTGCAGCTTCTGATCGAGAGTGTCAGAATCTCGTTCTGTAACTCGCTACAATCTGCGGTGAAGATGATCCGAATCATTGCCAGATCATTCCTTGCGGCGGTTCTGTCGCTCGCATTTCTCGGCGGCAGCTTTCAGCTTGCTCAATCAGCAAGCGGCTCGCTGTGCACGCTAACCTGCTGTGCAGGAAGAGCTCCGCACTCAGCCGGCTCGTGCATGAATGGATCGTGTCGGGCTGCTCTGAAGATTAGCCGGCACGATCACGCGCACGTTTCCAAGCAGACGTCCGATCAGTTCTGCGGCGTGAAACGAGTCGCGACGCGCAGAGGCTCCTTGTTGCGTCATACGGACGTCGGCTCTGCCAGAGACGCGCAAGGTCAAAGCAAACAGAGTGCGAACCCGGCCACGATCGTTGCGGGAGTCACGAAACCATGCGACCCAACCTGTGGCGGCGGAATCTCGGCCTCGTCCACACAGACGCGGCCGCGGGAGTCGACGGCGGCGGCATTCGCAGATAAACCTCGACCGCCGACGCAGTCGCAAATACTTGAAGCGAGTTTAACCTGCACAAAGATCCTTAACGGCTTCTGGCGCGAGCGCGGCCCGCGCGGCCCTCCAACCGTTTCTTCCTGATCAATTAATTCCATCCTTAACTACAACTCGTCTTGTCGATTGTTAAAGAAAGATCGACGACGGAGTGTTGGCGTGTTTGTCGCCAAACCTCCGTCGCAACAACCGTCAATGGCTCTTGTCATTGACTCAAGGAGTCGTAATGAAGCTTTGCAATGTCCCGTGTTGTGTTGCACTCATTGTGTTGGGTTTTATCTCGGCGCGCGCCTCTGTTTTCGGTGACGTGAAAGGAGCGGTTGTCGATCCCCAACAGCGTCCGATCGCGGCAGCGAGAGTCACCTTAAGCTCTCGTTCATCTGCTTTCGCGCGCACGGTAGACACTGATAACGCAGGAGAGTTCTCGTTTCGAGCTGTGGCCATCGGCGAGTACTCAATTGCAGTTGAATCAAGCGGATTCGCGAAGTCGACTACAGCGGTGACGGTCTTGTCTGATCGCGCGACCGTCGTTGCCGTGCAATTGCGTATTGCTCCGGTCTCTCAACAAGTGACTGTTACATCATCGCCGGGACGAGTGGATTCCAATGCGGCGACGCCGGTGACTTTGATTAGCCGCGAACAAATCGCAACTGCGCCCGGCGCTGATCGGACCAACAGCCTGGCGATGATCACCAACTTTGTTCCTGGCTCGTACGTTACGCATAACCAGCTGCACATTCGGGGCGGCCATCAAGTTACCTGGCTGGTGGACGGGATCGCGGTGCCCAATACGAATATCGCGGACACCGTCGGACCACAGTTCGATCCCAAAGACATTGATTATTTGGAAGTCCAACGGGGAGGCTATACCGCCGAATATGGCGACCGAACCTATGGCGTGTTCAATGTCGTTCCGGGGAATGGTTTCGAGCGCAAACGCGAAGCAGAACTGCTCGTGTCTTACGG
>DASWQK010000175.1:0-4627 GCA_036403735.1 Pyrinomonadaceae bacterium | reverse complement strand
CTGATGATCGCCTCGCAGCAGCACAAGTACCGGCTTTGGGTAATCGCCGAGTTGGCCACCCCAGCCTTTTTCTCCCGTCATGTAAACAAGCGTCTTAATCTGCCTGTTCGCGGCGACCAGATAAGGAGTTCGCGCCAGATCATCAATCGTGCGCACGCCCGGCGTAGGAAATTCTTCGGGAGCATCAGGACCCGCTTCATCTTCGATCTTCGATAAACGCGAAGTTGCTTTTTCAAGATTAGCCGCGTAGCCGCAGTTCGTGCAGCTTGCGATCAAGTCTTCGCCCGCGTCCGTTTTGGCGACGAACTCGTTCGACTCTGAACCACCCATCGATCCTGACGACGCTTCGACGATCGAAAACTGAATTCCGCAGCGTGTGAAAATGCGTTTGTAAGCTTCCCGCTGGTCCTTAAACGAACGATCGAGTCCTTCCCAATCAACGTCGAACGAGTACGCATCCTTCATGATGAAGGTGCGCAGACGCATCAGGCCCGATTTTGGCCGCGGCTCGTCACGAAACTTGATCTGAATCTGATACCAAACCTGTGGCAGTTGCTTGTACGAGCGAATTTCGTTGCGGGCAATCGAGGTGATGACTTCTTCGTGCGTCATGCCCAGACACATGTCCGCGCCTTTGCGATCTTTCAGGCGAAACATGTCGTCGCCGATCGCGCTCCAGCGACCTGACTCCTGCCAGAGTTCCGCCGGATGCAGGGCCGGCAGATAGAATTCCTGGCCACCAATGCGGTTCATTTCGTCGCGCACAATCTGCATTACTTTCAAAGCAACGCGTTGTCCGATTGGCAAATACGAATAGATTCCGGCAGATAATTGGCGAATGATGCCCGCGCGTAATAGTAGTTTGTGCGAAACAACCTCGGCGTCCGCCGGATCTTCGCGAAGCGTAGGAATGAAATATTGTGACCAGCGCATAGATGAAGCATTCTCGCTTAGCGGCGCAGCCAGCGCAACCGCAGGATTTGGAGTGCGGCGGCTTGACGCCGCTTTCGTTTGTGTCAGAAGCCCGCGCGTAAGCAAGGGCAAGTTGCCCTCCCTCACGGTCGGGCTTCTGACACGCAACGCAAAATCCAAAGCGCCGTCAAGCCGGCGCACTCCAAATTCGTTGAGCTTTGCTGCTTAACAATCGCTGATGTAACATCGCTTCATCACCAGCAAGTGAGAGAAAAATGAAAATAGCCATCGCCAGCGATCACGCGGGTTTTGCAGAAAAAGAACGTCTGAAGCCGCTGCTGACTGAACTCGGAATTCAGTTTGAAGATCTCGGCCCAGGCTCTGAGGCCTCAGTCGATTATCCTGACTATGCTCGCAAGGTCGGCGATGAAGTCCGGAGCGGCCATGTCGAGCAAGGACTGCTGGTGTGCGGATCGGGAACCGGCATGGCGATCGCCGCCAACAAAGTGCCGGGCGTGCGCGCCGCGGTGGCCTGGAACGAAGAGACGGCGCGACTTGCGCGCGAACATAACGATGCGAATGTATTGGCCCTGGGGGCGCGCACTACCCCCAATGATCAAATACCCGGAATCGTTCGCGCCTGGTTCAATGCGAAGTTTGACGCGGGCCGCCATGAACGTCGCGTCGAGAAGATTACCGAGATCGAGAAGGAAGAACTCGGATCTGCCGCGCCTCGTTGAACCGGATCGAGTAGTTTCGTTATGCGATCAGTATTTGTTCTTCTCTTGATCTCGCTGGCGCTGGCCGGCATCGCTCCACCTCAGAACTCCTCCGCCCAAAGTCAGCCTGAAACGCAAGAGCGGCGCCGGCTCGAGGATTTCGGTTCGAGTCTGAAGAGGCTTAAGTGGGATCCTGAAAAGGGGACCGCGGTAGAAACCGGAAAGCCCGGCGGCCAGCCCAGGACGCAAAGCGAGGGCGACGTAGTTCGCGTCGAAACCAATCTCGCGGTCTGCGATGTTCAGGTGCGCGACAAATCAGGCCGCATGGTTGAGGGTTTGACGCAGAATGATTTTCTGGTGAGTGAAGACGGCCGGGCCCAGCAGATTGAACACTTCTCGCTCGGGAACGATCAGCGGCTGGGGCGCTCGATCGTTCTGGTCATCGACTACAGCGGCAGCCAGAGTCCTTACATCAAGGGTAGTGTGGCCGCGGCAAAGATTCTGGTCGATCAATTGGGCCCCAAGGACATCATGGCAATCGTCACTGATGACGTGGCCCTGCTGGTTGACTTCACCCGCGACAAAACCAAGCTCAAGCAGGCACTGGACTCGCTTGTGAAAAAATCTGAGGCCCGGCAGTTTGGCCGCAGTAGCCAATTCAGCGCGTTGATGGCCACTGTCAGAGAGATGTTCACCGAAGAGGACATTCGCCCGGTCGTGATCTTTCAGACTGATGGCGATGAGCTGTTTTGCCTCAAGCCATCAAATCCGCCGCTGCTATCAATCCCTGACGCTTATTTGCCACCGGGGAGTACGACGATAGCGCCGGCGAATTTCAGTCTGCGGGACCTTTATCAAGCGATTGAAAAGTCGCGAGCACTGGTCTACACAGTCATCCCGGGAGTCCGGGTAACTAGCCCGGCAAAGGCGAATGAACCGGAATGGTCAATGTCGCCGGCCTCCGCGCCGGGCCCGCGGATTCGCACGCCGCTAACCGAAACGCGTTCGTGGTTTCAATTGGCAGCCGCGGGAGCTGCGATTGGCGGATGGACCAGCTATATGGAGACACCAAAGCAGGCCCCGGAGATTTATCGGAATATCCTGGGGGATCTCAACGAGCGCTATGTGATCGGATATTATCCGACTAACAAGGCCCACGACGGCAGTCAGCGGCAGGTCGCAGTTGAAGTGCGAGGACATCCGGAGTACTCCGTTACCGGGCGCAAGTCTTACATCGCTCCGGCGGCGAATTAGTCGGGTCGAAAAATAACACAAGTACTTTAGAGGAGAATCATGACCGAACTTGTAAACGCCCCGCTTGCCCAGGTCGATCCGTTCATCGCCAACGCAATAGATAACGAAGTAGCGCGTCAGGCGAACGGCCTTGAGTTAATTGCCAGCGAAAACTTTGTCAGCGAAGCCGTGTTGGAAGCAGCCGGCTCCGTCTTTACCAACAAGTACGCTGAAGGTTATCCCGGCAAGCGTTATTACGGCGGATGCGAGTATACGGATGTGGTTGAGCAAGCCGCGATCGATCGCGCGAAAGAATTGTTTGGCGCCGATCACGCGAACGTGCAACCGCACAGCGGCGCGCAGGCGAACATGTCTGTGTATCTCGCGGCGATTCAGTACGGCGATCAGATTCTGGGGATGAGCCTTTCGCACGGCGGGCATTTAACTCACGGACATCCGTTGAATTTTTCGGGGCTGAGTTACAAGGTCGCGGATTATGGCGTGTCGCGGGAAACGGAAACGATTGATTACGACGAGTTGCAACGGCTCGCCGAAGAACACAAGCCGAAATTACTTGTCTGCGGCGCCTCTGCTTATCCGCGCATCATCGACTTCAAACGGATTGGCGAGATCGCCCAGAGCGTCGGCGCGCGCATGTTCGCCGACATCGCGCACATCGCCGGGCCGGTCGTCGCGGGTCTGCATCCATCACCGGTGCCGCACGCCGATTATGTGACGACGACCACGCACAAGACTCTGCGCGGGCCGCGCGGCGGTTTGATTCTCTGCAAAGCAGAACACGCGAAAGAGATCGATCGGCGCTTGTTTCCAGGGGTGCAGGGCGGACCGCTGGTTCACATCATTGCCGCCAAAGCAGTCGCGTTTGGTGAAGCGTTGCGAGATGACTTCAAAGAATATCAGCGCCAGATTCTGGCTAACGCCAAAGCTCTGTGCGCGGAATTGCAGGAGCAGGGGCTGCGGATCGTTTCCGGCGGCACGGACAATCACCTGATGCTGGTTGATGTCTGGATGGACGGGAAGGGAACCACCGGCAAGGACGCCGAGAAAGCTCTCGAAGCCGCGCACATCACCGTCAACAAGAACACAATTCCTTTCGATCAGAACAAGCCGTTCGTTGCGTCCGGCTTGCGCATCGGTACTCCCGCCGTCACCACGCGGGGAATGAAAGAACCCGAGATGCGGGAGATCGGCCGGATGATCGCCGCCATCGTGCGCGAACCTGAATCAGAAGAAGTACGCAACAACGTGAAGCGAAGCGTGTCAGAGTTGACGGCAAAGTTTCCGTTGTATGCGAAGAGGTTGAAGAGTCAGGCGAGCGGGCAAGCGTAAAATTATTTGCATTGACATGCGTGATAGGTTGAAACAGTGGCCGGCCCGGGTTTGAAGCGGCGTTCACGCCGCTTTCCAGCAGGGTTACTAGACCAGCCGTTTTACGGCTGGTTAAGGCGGAAACACAACTCAGCCAGCCCGCTTCAGGAGTCTGTCGGAAAAAGCAAAAATCGCGAAAATTGGGGGTACAAAAACCATTCGACGCGATTGAAAAACTCGTTAGAAGGCAAATGTGGGCCAAAAGTTTTTCCCAAAAGTCGCCAAGCTCTTTTTTCCGACAGACTCCTAAAGCAGAGTGTGGATGAGATGAACAAGAACAAATTCGACCAATGATTCATCGACTCATCGAATTCAGCATGCGCAATCGCGGTCTGGTGATCGCGATCTATCTTGGCCTGGCCGCCTGGGGTTAT
>DASWQK010000174.1:0-2053 GCA_036403735.1 Pyrinomonadaceae bacterium | reverse complement strand
GCCCGCCTGGAAATTTCATTGTCGTGATCCTCGCTTGGGTTGATATAGATCCGAACTGCGCGAAGGCAGCATCGTAACTTCCCCCGAGAGCGAATGCAAAGCGAACAGTTGTGCCTTAATTGCAGTTTACTCGGGGTTCCTCTGCGACGACCTCGGTTCTTCCTGTGCGGTTTCATTTCGCAAACGGAGGATTAACCGCGGAGGGAATTCAGAGGACTTCGCGGCGGGCCGCAGAGAAAACGCAAAGCAGACACTACCAGCGAACTTCGATTCAGGCAGCGTCCATGTTATAAGCGAGCAACATGAGCGCGCCTGACCAAAACCTGCCCGTCGAACGAAAGCTGACAGCGCAAGTAAATTTGTACTATGACGTGATTGCGCCGCCGTCGCGTCGCGCGCCATTGCTCATCGCGCTGCATGGTTATGGCGCGAGCAAGTGGCACGCGATGCGTGAGGCGAAGATGATTACTCCGGAAGGTTTCGCGCTCGCATCGTTGCAGGGACCGCATCAGCATCTGCGCGAACCGAAAGAAAAGGGCGGGCCGCTGCGATTCGGATTTGGGTGGCTGACTAATTATCGGCCGGAGGAATCGGTGGCCATTCACCATCGCGCGCTGATTGAAATGATCGAAGCGCTGACCCTTGAAGGGGTGATTGATTCCAAACAGATCTTCCTGCTCGGTTTTTCGCAATCATGCGCTTTGAATTATCGCTTCGCGTTTACGCATTCGAATATTTTGCGCGGCGTGATCGGAATCTGTGGCGGACTGCCGGGCGATTGGGAGACGAGCAAGCTTTACCAGCCGACACGCGCCGCCGTGTTTCATCTGGCCGGCACACGCGACGAATACTATGGGCCGGCGCGAGTCGACCATTACGCTGAACAATTGCGGCAACGAGCGAGCGAGGTGGAATTCAAGAGTTACGATGCGGGCCACGAAATCTCGCCGGCCATGCGAGACGATATTCGCGAATGGCTGGCATCTAAGTCCGGAGTTTAGAAGCCGTACATGTGCGACCATGGAACTCGCCGGACAAGTCCGGCGTCTAAACGATCAAAATGAAAAGACCTCTATCACTGCTTTCTCTCTTTATGGTGTTGCTGATCGCCGCCTGTCAGCAACAGATCGCGCGGACCCGCCCACCGCTCAAGCCGCCTGAGCAGCAGACCGAAGTTCACGCGCTGGCGCCCAACAGCTCTCCCATACTCAAAGCGATTATTGACGGCGCCGTCGATCAAGTCGGTAAGACGACCGGTTACGATCCTTCTTATCAGAAGCTCGATTATCCGAATGGCGATGTGCCGATTGAGACCGGCGTCTGTTCAGATGTAATCGTGCGCGCGTTTCGAAAAGGCGGAATCGATCTGCAAAAAGAAGTTCATGAAGACATGAAGTCAAACTTTTCTCTTTATCCAGCGAAATGGGGATTGAAAAGCCCGGATACGAACATCGATCATCGCCGCGTACCCAACCTGCAAACCTTCTTCGCGCGCAAAGGGCAGGCGCTCTCGACGAATAACGACAGTGAAAACTTCCTGCCTGGCGATGTCGTAACGTGGGACCTTGGTAGTGGCACCGACCACGTCGGCATCGTGGTCAATGTCTGGTACAAGCCTTCGCAGCACTATCTCATCGTTCACAACATCGGTGGCGGTACACGCATGGAAGACGCGTTGTTCGCGTGGAAGATTACGGGACACTATCGATATTTCTGATCGTCATCACACTTGAGCATCAGGTCGGTACCGGGAGCAGTAGCGACCGGGTCATCACCGATCACGTGGATCGAGTTGCCAGGAATTAACAACCAAGTCACTACCGCTCCGGGTACTGACCTCACGCCTTCAAATCAAAAAGTCTGTTGTTAGCAAATTAAAACGTCCGGTATTAATAGCAAGTGAAGTGTCCGGTTGGTTTTCCTCATAAACTAGTAATCAATTAGTAGTGACGGTGGGAATGAGTGGGAAAGTCAGGCCGCTTTTTGGCGTGACTTTCCCACCATTTCCACCGTCTTGGTTTTGAACCCGAGGGATCCGGCCGCAGCGTTGTAG
>DASWQK010000173.1:0-5082 GCA_036403735.1 Pyrinomonadaceae bacterium | reverse complement strand
GGGCGGTAGCCCGCCTCTAAACGGTGGGTAAGAAGTGCCGCTACGGAACTGTTTCGGAAACCACCTGCGATGGTTCGCTAGTATTGCCGGCATTGTCGACCGCCTTGATGTAGTAGTAATAAGTCTTCCCGGTCTCCACGTTCGTATCAGTGTAGGTCGTCTTCGAATAGAGAGCCGGCGTGAGTTTGGTCCACTTATCTTTCGCAAGATTAGGATCAGTGGAACGCCAGAGAATGTAACCCGCCAAATCCGGTTCTGAATTCGCTGACCAAAACAACGCAATGCGCCCAGGCGCAGCGTTCGGTGGTGCCAAGTCCGGCGCGGCAGGCGGATACAGATCGGGCTGCGACAGCGCAATCGTATTCGAATCAAGACTCTCAACCTGTTTACCTTCAGTCCCTAATGAAACCGATCGAACAAAGTAAAAATACTTTTCGCCGAACTTGAATTTCTTATCCGGGTACTGGGTGGCGGTGAGCGGCTCTGGATTCAAAGGCTTTGGTTCCGCTTCCGGCTGGGCAGCATTGGTTCTATAGACGTTGTAGCCCAGCAGGTTTACCGGCGTCGACCCATCAATGTTCTTTGCCGGCGGGGCCCACGTGAGGGTGATTGCCGTCTCCGACATTTCAGTGCCGGTTTTAATTACGCTGGGAGGCTCGGCGACTTTGGCCGCTGGTTCCATCAGAAAGAAGTTCGAGTACGCTGCCCGCTGACCGGCCGAGTTCACATATCGGATGGCGTACCGCAAGCGCGCAGGCTCTCCCGCCAGCTCCAGCGTATCAGTGTAGGTAAGATTCGTGCCGTTCTTCCGAATCTCGTCGTAAGGAACTGAGCCGATCAAAATGGAGCGGGCGCTGAATTGATCCTCGGTAAGCGGCAACGGCGCGGTCGGTTTTTCAGCAACTCGGTAGACATCCACGCGACGAATACTCTGCACGCTACCTTCTTTGGCGTTTCGCGGCGGCGCCGGCCAGATAAGAATGACCTGATTGCCTCTTTGAATTCCGGTGAGCGCTTCGGTGCGTTGAGGCACGCGCTCAAGTGGAGGAAGTGGAGGTCTTCGCTTACCGCACGTCGGAGCCAAGGCGAGCGCGCACAGCCCGAGCAATAACATTAATTGACGGGCGGCCGACTTGCGTGTTGCTCCTGAAGTTTCGAATCGCGCGGGCACTGTGTGTTGGAGGACTGTCTTAAAGAATATAGCGACTGAGATCTTGATCCTTGACGGTATCAGCGAGCATCTTCTGAACGTAAGCCGCGTCGATCATCTGATCCTTTGGTTGCAGATCGGGCCCCTCGAAACTGATTTCGTCGAGCAGCCGCTCCATGATCGTATGCAGGCGGCGAGCGCCGATGTCCTCGGTCTGCTGATTTACCTGGGCGGAAAAATTTGCGATGGCATCAATCGCGTCGGGGGCAAACTCCAGCTTCACGCCTTCTGTTTCCATCAACGCTCGATATTGTCTTACCAGTGAATTCTTAGGCTCAACCAGAATGCGTTTGAAGTCATCGATCGTCAGGGATTCCAGCTCAACTCGAATTGGAAACCGGCCCTGCAGCTCAGGAATCAGATCGGACGGCTTGGAAACATGGAACGCCCCGGCCGCGATGAACAGAATGTGATCGGTGCGCACCATGCCATAGCGCGTATTCACAGTTGTTCCTTCGACGATCGGCAGGATGTCGCGCTGCACGCCTTCGCGTGAGACGTCAGGGCCATGCCCCGATTCGCGTCCGGCAATCTTGTCAATCTCATCCAGGAAGATAATTCCCGATGATTCAACCCGTTCAAGCGAGGCCCGGGCGACGGCGTCCATATCGATCAGGCGCTCTTCCTCTTCCTGCATCAAATACTCCATCGCCTCATCGACGCGCATTTTGCGTCGTTTGCTGCGACCCTGGAACATATTGCCCAACATGTCTTTCATGTTGATGCCCATCTCTTCCACGCCCGTGGGCCCGGCAAATTCTATGGTTGGAAAATTCTTTTCGCGCACTTCCATCTCAACCAAACGGTTATCGAGCTTGCCTGAGCGCAACTGCGTTCGCAGCTTCTCGCGGGTGCGCGCAAAATTTTCGTCCTTCGGTTCATTGTCCGGGACCAGCACCGGAGCTGTTGTCTCGCCTGAGTCGAAATCAAAGAGGGCACTGGAAGACGAAGACTTCGGAGGTGGCAGCAGGATATCGAGGATTCGCTCTTCGACGTTCAGCTCAGCCTTGTCGGTAATCTCGTCGACCTTTTCCTGGCGCGTCATCTCGACCGCGATCTCTGTCAGATCGCGTATCATGCTTTCGACGTCGCGACCGACATATCCAACTTCGGTGAATTTCGACGCTTCAACTTTCAGGAAAGGGGAGTTCGACATCCGCGCCAGCCGGCGGGCAATCTCAGTCTTGCCGACGCCGGTTGAGCCAATCATGATGATGTTTTTGGGAATCACATCAGCCGCGAGATCGGGAGCGAGCTTCTTTCGGCGCACGCGATTGCGCAGCGCGATCGCGACAGCGCGTTTGGCAGCCTTTTGTCCGACGACGTGTTTGTCCAACTCCGCGACGATCTGCCGCGGCGTTAGTTCGTCAAGCCTGACTTCGGCCTCTTCAGTTTCACCTGCGAGATAGATAACCATTTCGGAATTCAACAACTGTCGACGGCCAACGCTTCATGCACTTTGTTCAGGTTCAAAAGTCACAACTCTTCGACGATGATATTCGAGTTGCTGTAAATACAAATCTCGCCGGCAACGCGCATTGCTTCAAGCGCGATTTCGCGAGCGGACATTTTCGTGTTCGCAATCAACGCGCGCGCAGCCGCGAGCGCATACGACCCGCCGGAACCAATTGCCAGCACGCCGTCATCCGGTGAAATAACATCGCCATTGCCCGACAGCAGAAAAGAACTCTTTTCATCGGCGACCACCAGCAACGCCTCCAGATGACGGAGAATCTTGTCAGTGCGCCATTCCTTGCTCAGTTCAATCGCCGCCCGATCCAGGTTTCCATGATATTGCTCGAGCTTGCCTTCGAAACGCGTCAACAGTGAAAAGGCATCACCCGTTGCCCCGGCAAAGCCGGCAAGAATCTTGTCATTGTATAGCCGCCGGACCTTTCTGGCGCTGGCTTTCATGACCGTCTCGCCCACTGTAACCTGGCCATCACCCGCCATCGCTATGCGGTCGTCGCGACGCACCAGCAACACTGTCGTGCTTCGCACTACCGGAGAATTTTTTCTCTTCATTGGCAAGAGAGCACTATAGGAACTGGCGCAAACATTAGTCAAGCGAGCCACTCTAAACTGTGCGATACTTGCGAACGATATAGTTGCGCTATTATGTTCGTCGTAAGCCAAACATTTTCCGGATAGATTCTCTGATCGCATGAAGAGACAAGAAAGACCGCGCATCGGCATCACGATGCGGCTTGAGCTTGAGACCAATCGTTTCTATCTCGCCCGCTATTACAGCGAAGCAGTGGAAGCCGCGGGCGGACTGCCTGTACACGTGTCATTGATTCCGAATCGCGAATACATTGGCGGCGTCATGGCCGCCATCGATGGATTGCTTTTGCCCGGCAGCGATTCCGACATGGATCCTTTACGATACGGCCACGAGCCGCGCCCTCAGCTCGGGAGCGTGCACCCGGAAAAGGATGCCACCGATTTGTTGGCGCTCGAAGAAGCCGAAACGCGCGCAACGCCCATCTTCGCGATTTGTTTTGGCATTCAATCGTTGAATGTATCTCGTGGCGGAACGTTGATTCAGGACATTCCCAGCCAACACCCGAACGCCATCAATCATAATCAGGGCGCGCCGCGCGAACGGCATTCGCATCGCGTGCGAATTCTGGATGGCAGCTTGCTTCATCAACTTGCCGGGAACGAGACTGCGCCCGTCAACAGCCACCATCATCAGGCAATCGAATCATTGGGAAGGGAATTAGTGGCGACCGCATGGGCCTCTGACGGATTAGTCGAAGCAGTGGAAGATCCGCGCAGCGATCGATTCGTCGTTGGTGTCCAGTGGCATCCCGAGTTGGCCTGGGAGCGCGATCCTCTTTCGCAGGCGCTTTTTGCTCGCTTTGTAGACGAAGCGCGCAACTTTGCCGGCACCAAGCAGAAGCAGAATGAGGATGCGGTGAATGCCTGATACGAACGTCGCTTCCGGAGCCAACCTGCTTGAGTCCGTAAGTCTGAAGGACCGTATTGCTTTAGTTACTGGTGGCTCGCGAGGCATCGGACGTGCGGCGGTGGAATGCTTTGTTAAGCTCGGCGCGAATGTGATTGTGAATTACGTCCGCGACGAAAAGGCTGCGAGCGATGTTGTTAGTGAAGCCGAAGCTCGCGGTGTCGGCGCGTTGGCAGTTCAAGCGGATGTTTCAGATCCGGCGCAGGCTCAAAAACTGGTGGATGCAACGGTTCAGCGTTTTCGGGGTCTCGATTTTCTTGTTTGCAACGCCGGCATCTGGGAAGGATCTCCGATCGATGAGATGGCTGAAGAAGTTTGGGATCGAACCATCGATCTGAATCTCAAGGGAACCTGGGCGGCCTGTCACGCGGCGGTCCCGCAGATGAAGCGACGGCAGTTCGGTCGAATTGTGATTGTGAGTTCGACTGCGGGTCAGCGCGGCGAAGCAAACGTTTCGAACTATGCCGCGTCAAAAGGCGGGCAGATATCTTTCACAAAATCGCTGGCAGCGGAACTCGGCCCATTCGGCATCAATGTGAATTCAGTTGCGCCGGGATGGGTTGACACAGACATGTGCGCCGATGTGTTCGCCGAACCCGGCTATCGCCAGTCAGTTGAAAATGGAATACCGGTTGGACGAGTTGCCACGCCGGAAGATATTGCATGGCCCATTGTTTTTCTGTGCACCGAATGGGCCCGGCACATCAACGGTGAGATTCTGAACGTCAACGGCGGGTCCGTTCTATGCGGCTAGTGTTTTGCAAATGAAGAGAGAGGTAAAACGAATTAAGCTTGGAATTGAGCGTCTGCTTGCCGAGAAGCTCGATCTGATTCGCGGTAAGCGGCTGGCACTCGTGTGCAACCAGGCCTCGGTCGATCATAGTTTTCGCCACGCGGCCGA
>DASWQK010000172.1:0-10053 GCA_036403735.1 Pyrinomonadaceae bacterium | reverse complement strand
GTGGACGCATTCGTAAAGGAAACAGAGAAGTTGCTCGCCGAGGGCCCAACCGCAAAGCCCGAAGTTCGTCACGAACTTGTCAGCATTACGTGACGTTCACTTTGCGGATTTCTTTGCGGCTTTGCGTCTTTGCGTGAACCGCCGCATAAAGAAACCATTTCACGCAAAGACGCAAAGACGCGCAAAGAATTTTGACCTGTCGAGCGCAAACGTTTACGGTTCACGTACTCGCGCTTTTCTAGCCAACTCGATCCGCCCGTTCAATTCAGAATGTAAGCCAGGATCCAGCGCGAGACACCGTTCGAAATCCTTCTGAGCATCGGCGTCCTTACCCTGAAGCATTAACGCCAAACCACGGTTCATGTAGACAAACGAAAGGTCCGGGTTGATTTCCAACGCGCGCGTAAAGTCGGCAATCGCGCGGTCGATTTCACCGCGCTTCATCCTTGCGTTGCCTCGGCCATGATAAGCGGTTGCCAGTTGTGGATTGAGTTCCAGTGCGCGATCGAAACTGGCAATTGCCAAGTCGGGTTCGTTTCTTAAGATGCGCGCATATCCGAGCAGCGAGTGCGTTTCCGGACTCGTAGGCTTTATTTTCAGCGCGCGGTCAAGATCCGCCAATGCTCCATCGAGATCGCCTTTTTCAATGCGGACATCCGCGCGGTCGGTGTAGGCCTCAGCCAAACGAGGGTCGATCGAGATGGCCTTGTCAAAATCGGCGCCGGCGCTTTCAAGGTTACCTCTGATTCGATAAATGACGCCGCGGCCCAGATAGGCTTCGGCCAGTCGCGGGCTGATGCGAATCGCCGAGTTGAAATCAGCCATCGCATCGTCCAAATAATGTTGTTGATAACGCACGACGCCGCGACTCGCATAAGCGTTTGCCGTGAAAGGATCGATGACAGTTACATGATCGACAGAGTTAGCAGCATTCAGCAGATCAGCCGGGGCGGTTTTTCGAGAATCGAGTCGCGAACTAATCTCGATCGCCCGGCTGTAATCTTCAAAAGCAACTTCGAGATTTCCCGCAGCGAAACTTTTTTGTCCGTGCTGAAAAAATCTCCTGGCCGAGTCAGGTGTCTGAGCCTGGGCGCTGAGACTGAAAAGAACCAGAGTGAACCCAGTCAGGACCGGATGATATTTGCGCATCGAACGGAGCCTCCATACGAAATGCAAGTCTGCGCGATGAGTGTGACGCGTTCATTTGCACACACTTGCAACGCGCGTGCGGGGGGTCTGCTGATCAGGTCGTTGAAGGTTGGTTGCGGTGTGCGTTAAGATGCGGGCGTCGACGATGCATCTTTGCGCGCTTCACGGCGACCAATCTTGTGTTGTCAATCAGCCTCGCTGCTATGGCCATAGCGGCGAGGCTCTTTCGTCTACCAACTAATTACGCGCGCGTGGCTTCATGGTTCCGGTAAATTCAAATTGAGATCGGGTCTTAACAAATCTTTACAACTCGTATGTTCAGTTAGTGCGCACAAATCGTAAAAGGTTTCAGCGCTTGCGAGCCTCGGCATTTTGCGCGCATCGGACAGGTTGTTATACTGCGCAGTCGCTCTTCGATTAACTTAGCATCCACAAATCAGGACTCGCACTCAATAAATGAGCATACTCGTCGATAAAGACACTCGCCTCGTGGTCCAGGGGCTTACCGGAAAAGAAGGAACGTTCCATACCAAACAGATGGTCGAGTACGGAACGAATGTCGTGGGGGGCGTGACGCCCGGCAAAGGCGGCACTACGCACGAAAGCATTCCGGTTTTCAATACGGTTACGGCGGCCGTGCGCGACGCCGGCGCGAACGCGTCCGTGATTTATGTGCCGCCGGCATTCGCGGCGGACGCAATTATGGAAGCAGCCGACGCTGGAATTCCCGTCGTCGTTTGTATCACCGAAGGCATTCCCGCGCTCGACATGGTGAAAGTCAAAGAGTATCTGCGGGACAAGCAGACGAGACTAATCGGGCCGAATTGCCCCGGAATCATTTCACCGGGCAAATGCAAGATCGGAATCATGCCCGGTCACATTCATAAAGAGGGCCGCGTCGGTGTGGTTTCGCGTTCCGGAACGTTAACCTATGAAGCGGTGGGCCAACTCACATCTCTTGGCCTGGGCCAATCATCGGCGGTTGGAATTGGCGGCGATCCGATCGTGGGCACGTCACACGTCGATGCGTTGAAACTGTTTCAGGAAGACGACGAGACAGACGGCATCGTGATGATTGGCGAGATCGGCGGCACGGCCGAAGAAGAAGCGGCGGCGTTTGCGAAAGAGAATGTAACGAAACCTATCGTCGCATTCATCGCCGGACAAACTGCGCCACCCGGACGTCGTATGGGCCACGCGGGCGCCATCATCGCGGGCGGCAAGGGAACTGCCGCGGAAAAGATGGCAGCCCTTTCAGCAGCAGGAATTCATGTAGTGAAGTCGCCGGCCGACATCGGGCAAGCCATGATGGATGCGCTCGGCGCGTCGACCGGGTTCTAGCTAAAAGAGTTTTTATTTCGAAAGATGAAAAGAAGCCTGATATCTTCCGGGAATAGCTGAATAGGCATAGCGCTCAAGTCTTAAGTCTAACCAGAAGCCAAAAATGAAAACTTGCCCCTCGTGCCATCGCCGTTACGAAGACGAGACAATGATGTTCTGTCTCCAGGACGGATCACGATTGATCCCCGATCAAAAAGACGATCAGGCTACCTGGCATTTGCCACAATCGCCGGTGACGAAACCTACGCGCGCGGCAACGGTGCCGCCGACCACCGCGAGTCCGCAACCGACGATCACCGCGCGCCCGGAACAGTTTCAAGCAAAGCCTCGACTGACTGCGGCTTCACAGACTTATCCGGAAGAGCGTTCGCGGCCCAGTGCTTTGCCCTGGGTTTTGGCAATCATTTTTGTGCTTGGTGCTTCGGGAGTTTTGATTGCCTGGATTGTGACGCGTGGTCGCGGAAATGAGTCGCGAACCGCAAGTAATGTTCCGACGCCGTCGCCTCGTGCTGATATTGCGTCGGCGCTGGCGTCACCTGAAGTGACGGATTCGCCGAAGCCTTCGGAATCGCGCAGTGCGACGAACCAGGCGCTGAAGAATGACAAGCCGCAGAAGCCGACACCGGCGCCGACTCCAGAACGAGCAAAGCCGGCGTTCACTTTGATGAATAATATTAGCTACGGCGGCGGCTCTCGCATCACTTATTATCCGAGGGCGTCAGTCGGGCAGTGTCAAGCCGATTGTGCAGCCAATGCGAGTTGCAGAGCTTTTACCTGGATCAGGCCGGGAGCATATAACCCCGGGGACTCAGCGATGTGTTACATAATGGCGTCGGTCAGCGGACCAGTTTCGCATCCCTGTTGTATCTCGGGGACGAAGAACTAGTTGAGTTTCATGGGCCTGGAATGAATCACCGGGTAGTTGAATTGTGGGAAGCTCATTCAAGTGGCGGATTCTCAGGAAGCTCTCGACTTGCGCGCTTGTTTTTCTGGTAATCTCGCGGCTTCTTGACTGGTATCACCGGATGCAACTCGACGAGGCGACGATGGACAATCCGATCGCCAGAGGCGCCTGGTCACAACGTCAGCATTTCTACGATCGGCTGGGACTGATTTCGCTGTTGCTATTTCTGGCTTTGAGAATTGCATACTGGATTCTTGAATATACTCATGAACGGCGATCATTGCTTTTAACTAGGGAGAAGGATGGAAGAACAATCAGGTAACCTCACATTCGCAATCATAAAACCCGACGCTGTCAGCGCGGGTCACACCGGAAAAATCATCGATAAAATCACCACCGGCGGCTTTCGAATTCGCGCGATGAAAATGATTCATCAGTCACGCAAACAAGCTGAAGGATTCTATGAAGTACATCGCGGCAAGCCGTTCTATGAAGGCTTGACCGAATTCATGTCGAGTGGTCCATGCGTCGTCATGGCACTCGAGAAAGAAGGCGCAGTGAAAGCGTGGCGCGATCTGATGGGCGCAACCGATCCGGCGAAAGCAGACGAGGGCACGATTCGAAAAGAATTCGGGGGCTCAGTCGGCGAGAATGCTACGCACGGTTCGGACTCTGACGAAAACGCCGCGATCGAAATTTCGTATTTCTTTAGTAAGCTCGAACTTGCCTAATGAACAGCCGTGCTTTGTTCTTCGGACTTTGTACTTTGTTCGCTTAGCTGCCGATTAATAACACGTCGCGCGTTTGTTACAACTATCCACTAGAAGTCAAAGCTCGAAGATCAAAGTTCAAAGGACGCTCTGCTAATGAAACGCTGCCCAACTTGCAATCGCACTTTCGAGGAAGACTGGCTGGCCTTTTGTACTCAGGACGGCGCCACGCTGGTCCAGGAGTCGCCGGCACGAGCCAACGAGCCTCCGCCGACCATCCTTTCATCAGCGCCACCGCCGCCGGCCGGTGATTGGATGCAGCCGTCGGGCGGGTTAGGTTCCGGTCAATTTCAACCGCAACCGGTTCCGCCGCCGGTGCCACCGTCGAACGTCGCCGGATCGCCAGGTGGTTTTGGTTCGGGACAGTTTCAGCCGCCGCAACAGATGCAGTCAGGTTGGCAACCGCCGCCGCCACCGCCTTACGCGCAGGGACAGAAACAGGGTCTCGCGATCGCTTCGATGATTTGCGGCATCTTCTCAGTCACGATCGGCTGGTGTTGTTATCTCGGAGTGATCTCGTCGCCGGTTGCACTCGGGCTTGGCATCTATCAATTGATTCAAATCAAAAACAATCCGGAGCAGAACGGCGGCAAACCATTTGCGATTGTCGGCATTGCCACCGCAGCGGCGTATTTCGTCCTGATCGCGATCATTATCGTAATCTATGGTGCGGCGATTTTTATGGGCGCCCTGAATAAATAACGGCTTAATTGCGAATTGCGAATTGCGGGATTCGTATGAATAGAATTGAGTTAGAAAAGCGAACCAAGCAATTCGCATTACGGATAATCACATTCGCCGGCACCTTACCTCGAGGAAAGAGCGCTGGGGTAGTAGAGTATCAACTGGTAAAGGCGGGAACATCGATAGGCGCAAATTATCGGGAGGCTGGTCGCGCAGAGTCGCGAAATGACTTCATCCATAAAATCGGGATCGTTGAAAAGGAGTCTTCCGAATGTCAATATTGGCTGGAGATATCCGATGAGGCGGATTACGGTGAAGTTGCGCAACGTGCCTGGTTGCTACAAGAAGGTGGAGAACTCTTAGCGATATTTACGAGCTCAGGTAGGACGGCAAAGGCCGCGAGGGCATAATTCGCAATCCGCAATTCGAAATTCGGAGTAAAGATCATGTCCATCATTTCAGAAGTAATCGATTCGACGCGTGCCATCATCCAGGGCATGAGCGTTACTTTGTCGTATATCCCCAAACGCAAACAGACGGTTGAATATCCTGAGGATCCGGTCACGGTGCAGCCTCGTTATCGCGGTCAGCATCTGTTGCACGTCGATGAACTGGGCCGGGAAAAATGTGTCGCCTGTTTTCTGTGCGCCGCCGCCTGCCCTTCTGAATGCATCTACATCGAAGCAGCCGACGATCCACGCCCTGCTCAAGAGCGCATCGGGGTGGATGAACGCTATGCGAAGGTTTACAACATCGACTACAACCGTTGCATCTTTTGTGGGTTTTGCGTCGAAGCTTGTCCGAAGGATGCGATCACGCACGGTTACAACTTTGAACTTTCCGTTTACAACCGGGCAGATCTGCTGAAACGCAAAGATGATTTGCTGATCACCAAGCAGGTGCAATCAAAGAATTACCGCGTCGCGTTTTCTGATGAAGACGTCGATTCAGAATATAAGGTGATCTAAGGTCGCAAAGTCCTATGCCCACACGGACCTTTGAGATTGAGTACGGAGCATCTGCAATTAGAGACCTCGACACGCTTCCCGAACGTGTGAGGAATCAAATCCTCAGATAGATTGAAGCGCTACGCTCAGGTCTGCATGGCAACATCAAACGGTTGCATGAAGCCGATCATACGTATCGGTTGCGCATCGGAGACTATCGAGCATTGTTTGATGTGGAGCGTGACACTATAATTATCCGGCGAGTAGGAAATAAAAAAGATATCTATGGCTAAGTCCGTACATCAAACAATTGGCGAGAAGCGCGTGAAGCTAAAAGCGTTGCGCGACGAAATAGAGGATCTGGCTGACTATCTCGACGTGCTCGAGGCCAGAGCTCACGATCTTGGCAAATCTAGACTGACGCAGGATGAAGTGAAGAAGCGTTACGGCCTAAAGACCCTTAATCATAATCGGCGGCGAAATGGCCGTAAGATTGCTGCTTGAGCTGATCAGTTGACGCAATTGCCGTAGGTGCCAACGCATCCCTGTCCGCTCGGTGCGAATTACGATGTCGTACCGGGCGGACTTGTTTATAGAGGAGCCTTTGGTGCTATAAATATTCCGCTCCTGACGGAGTTGCAAAGCCGTATGCCCAAGGAATTCAATTATAGATGGGAATTCGATCTTGAATCGTCGCCGGAGCAACTGTGGCCGCTGGTTGCCGACACGAACCGCTTCAATCGTGATACCGGCGTCCCCGCGGTTCAGATGATCCAGGACAGCAAATTGAAAAACGCGCGCAGGCATCTGCGCCTCAGCGCGTTTGGTATTCCGGTCGAATGGGAAGAGCAGCCGTTTGAATGGGTGCGGCCACATCGATTTGGCGTCATTCGCCGATATTCAAAAGGCCCGATGAGCGAGTTGCGGGTCCGCGTCGAACTACTTGCGCGCGCGGTTGATGGTAGCGAGCAATCGAGTCGAGGCTCGAAATTAATTTACGAAGTGACGGCCACGCCGAAGAATGTGATCGGCTTGCTGGCGATTCCAATTCAGATTGGCCTCATCAGCGCGCGCAACTTTGCGCGGACGATTCGCGAATACGATCGACTCGCAAAGCACGGCCGCACGGTGGCGAACGAATCAAAACAGGTTGAGTTTGCCTCTGGCGGACGCGACCGCTTGCTGGCGTTGAGCGAGAAACTCGTCGCCCTGGGAAACGATGAAGAGTTGGTGTCGCTGCTGGTGGATCATGTTGAGAACGCGGACGAGTTTTCAGTCGCGCGCATGCGACCGTATGAGCTGGCGCGGCGTTGGCACAAACCGCGGCGGCAGCTGCTCACAACCTGCTTGTGCGCGACCCGCGCAGGCATTTTGGATTTGCAGTGGAACTTGATTTGTCCGCTGTGCCGCGGCGGCAGCGGAGTCACTTCCCTGGATGAATTGGCGCCGAAGGTTCATTGCCCCGGCTGCAACATCGACTTCAGCGTTAACTTTGAACAATCAGTCGAGCTTACTTTTCGTCCTAATCCCTCGATCCGCGAAGTGGAAGCTGAGATGTTTTGTTTCGGTGGGCCACAGGTGCAGCCGCACGTGGTCGCGCAGCAATTACTATTGCCGGGCGGGTCGCGCTCGATTGATGTTGAACTCGAAGACGGCCGTTATCGCGCGCGGACGATGAACCTCGCCGGCTGGCAACATTTGATAGTCACCGATCGCGATGCACCCGTGCGAACGATCAAAGCTTCCGCCGATGGATGGATAGACGAAGAGTTGCCTGTTGCTAAACATGCGCAGGTTCAATTTGAGAACGCGACTGACGAAGAGCAGTTATTCATTCTCGAGCGCACGGCGTGGAGCGACGAGGCGGCGACGGCTGCTGAGGTTACCGCGCTTCAGGTATTTCGCGATCTGTTTGCCAGAGAAGCTTTGCGACCGGGCGAGCAAATTTCGGTGGGAACGCTGACTGTGCTTTTTACGGACTTGAAGAACTCAACTCGATTGTATCGTGAGATCGGCGATGCCACGGCGTTTGGTCAGGTCATGAATCACTTCGACATCTTGAAAGAAGTGATTGCTGCGCACGATGGAGCACTCGTCAAAACAATCGGCGACGCGGTGATGGCGGTATTTCGACAGCCTTCGGGGGCTCTTAAAGCCATGCTGTCTGTGCAACAACGCTTGGCGAATCCGCCCGATGGCACGCAGCCGCTGAATCTCAAAGCCGGTTTGCACGTTGGCCCATGCATCGCGGTCACGCTGAATGAGCGTTTGGACTATTTCGGTTCGACAGTAAACCTGGCGGCGCGTCTCGAGGGACAATCAACCGGTGAGGACATAGTAATATCGAGTGCCGTGTACGCTGATCCCGCAGTCCGAGCGTTTCTGAGCGATGCGGCCAACGGCGTTGCGCTTCGTCGTTTTGAAGTTCCTTTGAAGGGATTTGATGAAGAGAGGTTTGAGTTGTGGCGGGTGTCCTGGACGCAATCAAACTCCGCGAGCGTTTAGACGCCGCACTTGTGCGGCGGAAGATCGGAGGACGAGTCCTCCGTCTAAACAAGTAGAATAAAAATGCTAATCGAAGCTCACGAAGTCACGCGGGTGTATCAAATGGGAACCACTCTGGTGACCGCGTTGGATCACGTGACGATGGGAGTTAATGAGGGCGAATTTGTTTCGATTCAGGGAACCTCCGGCTCAGGCAAATCGACGCTGCTGAATTTGCTGGGCGGTCTCGATCGACCGACCAGCGGGGATGTGCTTTTCGATTCGAAGCCACTGGGCCCGTTAACGAAAAAAGAGATGGCCCGCTATCGGCGCCATTCGGTCGGGATGATCTTTCAGAATTTCAATTTGATTCCGACGATGACCGCCGTGGAAAACATCAAGCTGGCGCTCGCCTTTGGCGGGATGCAAGGCGTCGAGCGCCGACAGCGCGCGGAGGCCCTGCTCAGCCGCGTGTCCTTATCCGATCGCGCCAATCATCGGCCGTCCGAATTGTCTGGCGGCGAGCAACAGCGGGTGGCGATCGCGCGAGCGCTGGCGAATAGTCCACGGCTTTTGCTTGCTGACGAACCGACTGGCAATTTAGACTCGACGCGCGCACGCGAGTTGCTGGCGTTGCTGCGCGAAATGGTTGAGCGCGATCGCCTGACGGTGTTGCTCGTCACGCACGATCACGAACTGGCGAGCAGCTATTCCGATCGAATCATCATGATGAAAGACGGGAAGGTAATTGACTCATTAAGTCATTGATTCAATGGATTAATGAGTAAATTTCGAGGTTCTTATGTCAACACCAACCCCCCAGGAAATGACGCTCGACGCGATTCGCTCGGTGCCGTTGTTTGCGTCGCTGGACGATGAGGCTGCCGCCAATCTTCGAAATCTCCTGCGAGTGAATGACGTCCCCACTAATACCAGTCTCTTTCGCGCCGGTGATAAGGGCGACGCCATGTACCTGATTGAGCAGGGCCGCGTCCAGATCACGATTACGGATGAGGACAAGAAGCCGATCGTTTTGGCTGAGCTGGCGCAGGGCGATTTCTTCGGCGAGATGGCCATCATCGATGGCAAGCAGCGATCGGCCGACGCTACAGTGGTGGAGACAGCGCGACTCGCCGTACTCTCGCGGGAAAATTTTCTCAGCTTTATCCACGACAATCCAAAAGTCGCATTGGAAATGCTGAGTGCTACCTTCTCGCGTCTGCGGCGCACGGACAAAATGCTTCAGCAACGTGTTTCGCGAAACGTCAATGTCGTATACGAAAAGAGTCTTAAGACTCTCGACAGATTGGCGATCGCCATCACCAACCGCGTCGGATCATTTGGCTTCTTTCTAATCATTTTGGGATGGACGGCCGTTTGGACGAGTTACAACATTCTGGCCTCAGAGGTTCCGGCGCTGCACCTGCGCGCCTTCGATCCGTTTCCGGCGTTCGTGGCCTATCTCCTGATTAGTAACGTGATTCAGATTCTGTTAATGCCGCTGATCATGGTGGGACAGAACCTTCAGGGACGACACTCGGAGACCCGCGCGGAACTCGATTTCCAAGTCAACCTAAAGAATGAGATTTCGCTGACTGAAGTGCTGCGCCGTCTGGATGTGATCGAAAGCGAGCGTCTGCCGCTGTTGTTTGCCCAACAGAACGAGCGGATAAATGAGCTGAAGGGTTCGGCAGCGAAGGCGACCAACGCAACTTGAGCGAGCGTGTCAGAAGCCCGACCGTCAGGGAGGGCCTTTTTCCACGGTTGCCCTCCC
>DASWQK010000171.1:0-7539 GCA_036403735.1 Pyrinomonadaceae bacterium | reverse complement strand
CGCGCAGACTCAGCGTGGACCTTCCGACGTCGTCCGCGCATTTTATAAGGCCTTGCGCGAGCATCGTTTCAAGGATGCCTTCGCCATGACTGTTTACAAACCGGCGGTCGAGGACTTGACGGCAGAAGAGATGGAAGACTTGCGGCCCGGTTTCGAAGAGACAGCGGCGAAGATTCCCGATCAAGTCGAAATCACTAGTGAGCAAATAAATGGGAATGCAGCTACGGTGTTTGTGAAGATCCCCGCCACGGACAGTACTCCTCAGGTCACCTCCGAACCAGTTTACCTGACTAGCTCAGGCGGCACTTGGATTGTAACTACTCCGGACGAAGCGGAAGTTAAGAAGAAAGGCCGGCGATTTTTTCTGGACGCTTTCATCGAAGAAAACGAGCGCGACATTGCAGATCTGCTTAAACGGATCATTGCGATTCAAGTTGTTTACGGCGCGCAACACAACGGCGCTCTCGGCGATCTTCAGGCCTTGATTGCGGCCGATTTGGTCGCCAAAGAGTCGGGTGATCCGAAAGCGATCGGATACAACTTTCGCATCACGATCGCGGCGGACGGAAAAGGCTACGTCGCCACAGCAGAACCCGTGCGCTACGGCCACACGGGCAAACTTTCGTTTTGGATGGACCAGACCGGCGCGATCAAAAGCGCCGACAACGGCGGAAAGCCCGTCCAGGCTAAATAGAACCCCGCTTTGGAGTAACGCAGGCTGTCAGCTTGCGCGCAAACTAACAGTTTGCGTTACAAAAACTGAAATCAGAGCACCTCTCATCAAAATAATCATTGCCGTCCTCGCTCTCAAACCGCTAGAATACCGATTGGACGCCCCGCGTCCTTCTTGCCTTCACATCAACAATTAGCCCACCTACACGCGCGAAAAGAGGTCAGCCATGCCCGAATTAGTTCGATCCGTCGTGTCTCGTGTGCGAGTCTATTTCAAGGACCGAAGGCAATCTCCGCGCTTGCGGGTTCGATTGCTTTTCGCCGTCTCGATCCATCACGCCGGAAACGGCAATGGTTCAGGCCGGCGCGCCCAGGGCCTGATGGGCCACACGCGAGACATTAGCTGTAATGGGTTGGCGTTGCTCGTGCCGCAGGTTCATGTTGATGGTCATCATCTGGCCGCCGACGGCCGTGAACTGGAAGTGCGTCTCGAAATGGGTAGCAGCGAACCAATCAGAATGGTCGTGATGCCGCGGCGTTATGAACGACTGGAAGACGCGGAACTAGGTTGCACGTACGTGATCGGCGTTCGGATCGTGAGAATGGACGAAGCGGATCGAATGCGCTATTTAAGTTTCTTCAATGAAGGTTTGGAGAATCGTGCGGCGTAGGCGACCTGGCTAAACAAAAACCAGCCAGCCAAAAACCTGTGGCAGATGAAAATTTGGCTTCGGTGTCCTGGTGGGTTGCCACGCGAGATAGCCGCGATCAGGGTCTTTGCCCACGCAGCGAAACAGATTGACGCGCCAGCGTTCGCCTCGCTGCGGCTTATGAATCCAGTGGTTCCAGGGGATGCGCATCGCAATGACTACCGAACTTTTTCCTATTTCCGTCGCCGTAGTCATGTGCGAATTGAACTGCCAATCTGACTCGCGTTTCTCAGGCGTCCAATGAATCGCCACATCGATCCATTCGCGTGTAGGGGCCGCTTCGAATTCGAAATAGCGTTCCACAACTTGCGGATCAGGAGCGATGAAGATTTCGCAGACGTCGCGATCCCACAAGCCCATCGTCTTCCTTTCTGTTTGCGGTTTGTCGTTAACGATTAAGGGTTCGCGTTGATGACAGACGAAGCGAAGGTAGAGCGCTTGGTTTGACCACAGGACCCGAGCCTCGGCATGTCGTGACGCCGGCGCGGGGTCACCTGACCAATAGCGATCGATTTGAATTGATTGAGCGCGATCCCATTCGGCGCTCTGCAGATCCGCGACGTTTAGATCGGTCGCGATCTGTCGAGCTTCGATAATATCGTTTCTGTGCATTACGAAGTCAGTGCCATCTGCATTAGCGGGTGGAATAAAGAACGTCGCATAACGGATCGAGACTCCATCAACCCATTCCTTCGCCAAACGAGAAACTGGGCCCGCGAGGACGATAGGTAACTTGCTCTTCTTCCGCTTCCTTTGTTTCTGTCAGCCAGGTCGGGTCCGAATACTGCAACTTGTAAAGCTTCCAATACAATCCCTGCAAGGCCAGCAAGTCCTGATGTGTTCCCTGTTCGCGGACCTCGCCGTGGTGCAGCACGATGATATTGTCTGCGCGCTGGATGGTCGATAACCGGTGCGCCACAATTACTGAGGTGCGATTTTGCATCACGCGGACGATTGCATCCTGGATCAACTGTTCGGTCTCTGTGTCGATCGAGCTGGTCGCTTCATCGAGAATCAGGAGCGCCGGATCGAAAGCCAAAGCCCGCGCGAAAGAGATTAATTGTTTCTGTCCGACTGACAATCCCGCCCCGCGCTCGCGCACTTCCGATTTGTACTCGTGCGGCAGGCGGCGAATGAAATTGTCGGCGCGCACTTCCGTTGCTGCCCAGCGGATGCGTTCCTCGGAAATGTCCGTGCGTCCGAGGCGAATGTTACTTTCGACAGTGCCGGTGAACAGGAAGATGTCCTGCAATACGACCGCGAAGTTTTCACGCAGCGACTGCAAATCCCAATCGCGCACGTCTACGCCGTCGAGCAGGATGCGTCCCTTCTGCACGTCATAAAATCGCATCAACAAATTAGTGATGGTGGTCTTGCCCGAACCAGTGTGACCGACCAGCGCGACTGACTGTCCGGGTGAGACTGTGAACGACACGTCTTTCAAAACCCATTCTTCATCGTGATAAGCGAACCAGACGTTTTCAAATTCGATGCGCCCTTCGGCGCGGCCCTTCTTCAAGGGCGTGGCGGGCGTGGTAATCAGAATGGGCAGATCGAGCGCCTTGAAAATTCGATGCGAAGCGACGATGGCGCCTTGCAGCACGTTGTACTTATCAGAGATATCCCGGATCGGTTGAAACAGAAAGCTCGAGTACTGGATGAACGCGAAGAGAGCGCCGACTGTCAGCGCGCCATGTATCACTCCATAACCGCCGTACCAGATGATCAGGGCGATGCCAACTGCGCCGATAAAATCAACCAGCGGAAAGAAAACCGCGTAATAATAAATTGTTTCGATGTTCGCGTTGCGATGTTCATCGTTGATTCGCTCGAAGCGAAGCAAAGATTTTGCCTCCGCGTTAAATATCTGGACCGTCTGGGCCCCCGAAAAATGTTCTTGCAGGAATGCGTATATGCGCGCGAGCCGCGTGCGCACCATGTCAAAACCACGGCGGGCGCCTTTGCGAAACCAGGTCGTCGCGGCGACCAGCATTGGGACCGTAATCAGAGTGATCAGGGTCAGGCGCCAATTCACATAAGCCATGACTCCGATAATTCCGAAAATCATGACCAGGTCGCCGAGCAGATCAGTGACCCCGGAAGTCAGTAGTTCATTCAGCGCGTCAACATCCGCAGTTAGCCGCGTAATGATGCGACCGACCGGATTGCGATCGTAGTAAGCAATCTCCTGGTGCTGAAGCTTTTCGTAAATCTCGCGTCGCAGATCGAGCATCGCGTACTGGCCGGCAGTGTTCAGCAGCACCGCTTGAAAATAAGAAAAGACGAAGCGCAGGAACTGAGCTCCGACAATAACCAGCGCAAACAGACCCACACCGGCCGTCTTTTTCGGCAGGATATAGTGATCGATTGCATACCACGAGAACAACGGTTGCAAGGTGCCGAGCAGGTTCAGCAGTAAGGTCAAAATCAGCGCCGGGATCAGAAGTTTTATGTACGGCTTCAGATAGCGAGCCAGCCGTCGCGCGACCTGAAAATCGTACGTCTTGCCGATGGCTTCTTCTTCGTGAAATTGTTTGACTGAGGTCGACATTAGATCATTGTCGATTTCCGATTGCCAATTTCCGATTGGCGCACAGATTTACAAGTGTCGTCATTTTCGCGAGCTGCTCTATTCCCACAACGCATTAATCGGCAATGCATTACGTTGCCGCCAACTCCTCTTCCAACAACTGACGCTCGTACAGATCGGCGTACTCGCCACCCAGCCTCAGTAATTCGTCATGTGTTCCTCGTTCAATGATGCGGCCTTCGTCGAGCACGCAAATCACGTCTGAGTGACGCACGGTCGAAACGCGATGTGACACAATGATGCTGGTGCGTTCTCGCATCACCCCCCGAAGCTGCGACAGAATCTTTTCCTCGGTGTAAGTGTCAACTGAAGACAATGCGTCATCGAGAATCAGGATCTTAGGTTCGCGCAGAACTGCGCGTGCGATTGCGGTGCGTTGTTTCTGCCCGCCCGAAAGCGTGATGCCGCGCTCGCCGACCATCGTGTCGAACCCTTCCGGAAAATCGCTGACGTCACTGGCCAGACCGGCGATCTCTGCGGCGCGCGCGATCTGATCGCGCTCAGCTTCGTCGACGCCAAAAGCAATATTCTTTGCCAGCGAATTGCTGAACAAGAAAGTTTCCTGCGGAACATAACCAATCGCGGCGCGAAGCTGGGCCAGCGGATAATCCCGTACGGGCACGCCATCGATCAAGACACTTTCTGGCTCAGCATCGAGCACGCGCGGGATCAGGTTTACCAAAGTCGATTTTCCACTGCCGGTGCGTCCGACAAAAGCAACTGTTTGGCCCGCCTCGATCGTCAGGTTGATGTCCTGAAGCACGTGTTCGCTGTGGACACTATAACGAAAGGTCAGATCGCGTAATTCGATCCGTCCGACGATTGGCGGCTTCGCCGTGACGCCCGGGGCGTCCGCGATGGCGGGGTGAATGTTGGCGATTGCCTGCATGCGACTCCAACTTGCGGCGCCGCGTTGATAAAGATTGACGACATACCCGATCGCGATCAAAGGCCAGATCAATCGCATGAGGTACATATTGAATTCGGTGAATGTTCCGACCGTGATCTCGCCGCGGGCCGCCAGCGGCACTCCCACCCAAATGATTAAGACGAATCCAAGCCCGATCAAAAAAGTCATCAACGGCCGCATCATCGCGTCGATGCGCACCAGGCTCAGATTCTTTTGCGCATACTCCCAGTTCAGCTTATTGAAGGCGGCGATTTCCGCCGGCTCTTGCGCGTAGGCCCTTACGACCCGCACGCCGGTGAAGTTTTCCTGAGCGCGCGCGGTAATTTGCGCAAAGAAGTCCTGAATCTGCTGAAAGCGAGTGTGAACTTGCTGCCCGAAGTATTTGACCGTCAGAGAAACCAGCGGCATCGTCACGAACAATAACAACGTCAACTTCCAATTCAAGTAGAACATGATCGGAAGAATGATGAGGACCGCGAATACGGTTTGCAGGCTATACATGATCAGCGGCCCGGCGAGTTGACGAACGGCCGCGAGATCGTTAGTGGCGCGCGCCATCAAGTCGCCGGTCCGATGCTCTTGAAAAAACGATAACGGCTGATTCACCAGGCCGGCGTAGAAGTCATTGCGCAAGTCGTATTCGACGTGACGCGACAAACCGGTAATGATCCGCCGTTGGAGAAAAAGAAATATTCCGCTGATCGCATTTGCGCCCAGGACTTTGAGCGCGGCAATCGTCAACACACCCCAGCTAACCACTTTCCAATTGGAATCGATGGCTTTGCCGACGATCAGCGGAACGCTGACATTAAAGACGGTTCCCGCGATGATGCAGGCAATGCCGATGAATAAAGAAACCCGGTAGGGACGAAAATAAATGAGCAGTTTTCGCAGATCGTTCATGAATAAAGACAGAAGTCCGCCAGTGCTCTGGCAGCAAGCACAACTTTACGTCCAACTTACCAGCTAGAGTGGCTAGCTTTCGGAAATTAAAGTGTAAGTGAGATTGATCTGCGTGGCAAAGCGCGGGCTAAAACGAGAAATTAAGGTCAACTGCTACTCACATAACGACATCATCACTCGCCTGTTGGGCCGCGTCGTTCTTGCGCGTCACATGAGAGAGGGCATCATCAAGTGTCTCGACGGAACGATCCGCGACGCAGACGCGATTGCGTCCGCTGCGCTTGGCCGCATACAGCGCGTCATCAGCGGCGCGAAACAGGTCGGCGCGCGAAGTCGCGTGCGCCGGAAATGTCGCAATGCCGATTGAGGCAGTTAGATTTCCAAACCCGGGAATCTGTATTTGCTCGATGCGCACGCGAACGCGTTCGGCAACAATCAACGCGCCATCGGCGTAAGCCTGCGGCAGAATCAGCGCAAATTCGTCGCCGCCAAATCGAGCCGCTGAGTCTACACCGCGCAGCTCCTGGTGGAAGCAGTCGGCTAATTGCCGCAAGGCTTCGTCACCGGCATCGTGACCGGCCGAATCGTTCAAGTGCTTAAATCGATCCAAATCCAACATGATTAGCGACAGCGGCTGATGCGATCGCCTGGCCATCATCAGATCTTTGTCCAACTGCATCTCAAACGAACGGCGGTTATAGCAACCCGTCAATGCATCGGTCAGCGCCTGCTGTTGAATCTGAGCGAAGAGTCCGGCGTGATTTACCGCGACCGCGACTTGATCGGCCACGGTGCGAAGCAGAAGAATTTCGTTTTCCTGCCAAACGCGTGACTGATCGGTTGACGTTACTTTCAGTGCACCCATCAAGCGCTCGTGAAATACGAGCGGCGCCACAGCGATGGGAAACTGTTCCAGACTTGCTTCAGAATCATCATCGCGAATGATGACTTCCTGGTGCTCTGCCAGGTACGCGCAATGTCGATCGAGTTCGGCGCGCAACTTTTCGGGCGGCGTCGGCGGCTCGCTTTCATTGCAATAAGAATATGTTAGAGCCTGGTCGTTGTTGGCCCCTTCGACGCGCAACGAACAACTTGCGACATTCAGCGCCGCGCCCACCTCGTCAACCGTCTTTTGCAGAATGACACCCAACTCAAGTGACTCTCGAACCGCAGTGGCAATGCGATTGACCGCAATCTCGCGCCCTGCCTGTTCTTGCAGCAAGTGCGCCAGCTTGGTAGTTACGCTGACGGTGAGTTGCAGTGAAGTAGCCTTGGGCATTGAAGCGCGCACGGCCGCTCCAAACTCCGACGATTGATATGGATGTTCGGCGCCTACGCGCGCCATCAGGTACTCGAGCGCTGAATAAACTATGTCGGGTTCGAAGGTCCAAATCACTTCATCGCTGCCCAGGCGCGTGTCGTTCACCCGGCCGCGGACCGTTGCCAGCAAAGCTGAGAATCGCGCGTCAGCGATGACGATGAAGTGCTCGTTTATGTGGCCGGATTCTGATTGCGAAAGAATCAACGGCGCGGCAACCGAACTGGCGCCTATGCCTGAAACAATTTCATTTAAAGCGTCCGCCGGATGCGCGAAAAAGAAAGCGTGCCGTCCCCCGCGGGCGAGATCGCGGATGCGACCCTTCTCGCGCACGGATCGCTTTGGCGAGAACGGAAGCGACTCAACCAGCAGCGCGCTCAAATTATTTTCAAGCACTACATCTTCGAAATAACGGTGAAGCTGCAGCACGGTCGAG
>DASWQK010000170.1:0-8914 GCA_036403735.1 Pyrinomonadaceae bacterium | reverse complement strand
CGCCGGTGATACGCCGTTGGGGCACACGTACAACGCACCCGATTTCCTTGATCCGGATTGGTGGCGAAAGCATTCCGACATTACGAGCACTCGCAGTCTGTTTTCGATCGTGAGTCATGGCAAAGCAGGCATGCCGGCCTTTGGCAAGAAACTGACTCGTAGCGAGATTCGTCGCTTGGTCGATTTTGTACGGAGGTTTAGGAATCAAAAATCCTGAGGTCAGTTCCGAGTCACGCGCTGGGCAAACGAGCAGTGAAGTGATATTTGCTGCCGATCTCGGCGGGACCCATCTACGCGCTGCCACCATTGACGAAAACGGAACAATCCATTTTCGTCTCAAGCAGAAAACGCCTCGCACTGCAGATCCGGATGACATCGTCCGGGCGCTCGTGCAAGCCGTGCGCCAATGTGAAGCGCAAAGTAAGACCAATGGCGATGGCATTCGCGCAGTGTCGGTTGTGGTTCCGGGTTCAGTGAATGTCGAGCAGGGCCTTGTGGTGAAGGCGCCCAACGTGGCATGTCTAGATGGATTTCGTCTGACTACTGCGTTGACAAGCGAGCTGGGGTTGCCCGCCATCCTCGAAAACGACGCGAACGCCGCGGCAGTGGGCGAGATGTGGCAGGGAGCGGGCCACGGCCGCCGCACCATCGTCTGTGTAACGCTGGGAACGGGCGTCGGCGGCGGAATAATTTTGGACGGGAAACTATGGCGCGGAGTCAACGACTCAGCCGCTGAGATCGGACACATGTGTGTCGATCCCTTCGGAGGCGTGGCCTGTCTTTGCGGCAGCCGCGGATGCCTGGAAGTCTATGCGTCGGCGACCGCGATCGTGCGTATGTCCCGCGAAGCCAGACCTCGGTATCCGACTTCTTTGCTTAAGAGCGAAGAGCTGACTGCCGAGGACGTGTACCGCGCCGGCATCAAAGCTGATGAACTTGCGCTGGAAGTCTTTCGGCGCATGGGTGTTTATCTGGGTATCGGCCTGGCAAATCTAATCAATATTCTCAATCCCGAAATGATTGTGATTGGTGGCGGAGTGGTGAATGCGTGGGAATTGTTTGCGAAACACATGCAACGCGAGATCGCCGAACGTGCTTTTCCCGTGCCGGCTGCAGAAGTTAAGGTGGTGGCGGCTGAACGTGGTGACGACGCAGGCTTGCTCGGCGCCGCTTATCTCGCACTCAATCCGAATCTGCAATCAATCTAGAATGGGGTCAGTACCGGGAGCGGTAGCGACCGGGTAACTATCATGTCAATGTCGATTACTGCCATCGGTTTTGACCCAGTCGCTAACGCTCCTGGTATTGACTCCATCAAAACTATGACTCGATATGACCTGGATTAAGACCATACCCATTTCTGAAAGCGACGAGAAGCTGCGCCGCGCGATGGAGGCGCAGCGCGAGCTTTATCCGAGCGAGTATGCTGTGCCAATTCATCCGACGCCGGACGGCCAGAGCTCGGACATCGTTGCTTCGCACAGCCTGATTCCCGACGCGCTTTATCACGCGTTCGCTACTTTCGGATCATTGATGTCGCCGGAGTTGCCGTTGAGCAGACGGCAGCACGAGATGATTACGACCGTCGTTTCAGTCGCCAATCGCTGCCATTATTGAATCGAATCTCACGCAGAGTTTCTGCGTCGCGTCACCCTGGATGGAGAATTGGTAAAGGCGCTGCAGGATGACTACAGATCGGCGTCGATCTCAGAGCAGGATCGAATCATGCTTGACTACGTATCGCAGTTGACTCGCGATGCGACGCGCATCTCTCAGCAGGATCACGAGCGCCTGCGAGGCGCTGGTTTTGATGACCAGGCCATTTTGCAGATTACGCTAATCGCCTCCTGGTTCAACTACATCAATCGCGTCGCGGATGCGTTGGGCGTGGGCCGGGATTAGAGCTATGGAGAGAGGACCTTCGTGTCTTTTTTCGTGACTCTTGTTCGGGTGGTTTAGTGGTTCGCTTCTCTTAATCTGTTTTCAAAGCAGAACCACGAAACCACACGAACACAAAAGCAATCCACACAATGCGCGCCGGTCGAATTAGTTCTTACCGAAATTAGGAAGCTTTCAGCGCGAAGACGATCATCGATCACCGAGAGTGTAAAGGCTCGTGCTCGGATTGTAGGTCTTCCAATCAAACCAATAATCTTTGAGCACCGCAATTCTCATCAACTGTTTACCGGCAAGATTTCCGTTGAGGGCCGTGCCGGTAAAATCCCATTCCGTACCCTGGTCATCAATCAGTCGCAGCGGTGACGAGTTTGGTTTGAGAAAGAACTCGCGCTCCTGACCTTCAACCTTTCTTTCAAAGGCGCGGACCGATTGGCCGTCTTCACTCATAACGACTATTAGTTGCGTGCCTCCCAGTGTGTCGATTATCGGGTTCTGCTTTTTCAATGCAGCGATTGGATAAGCAGCGGCCGCGCCATTGAGATTTATTCCCGCCACGAGTTCGCGCTTGTCCAGCACCGTTGCGCTTGTCTGCGTCGCCACTGGCACACGCAACATTCGCTCTTCCCAATCCGCGGGAGCATATTTGCCGCTGGCGGCGATCTGTTCGTCAGGACGAAGCACGCGACCCTGCGGCTGTTCACGCTTCCAGGTGTCGAAAGTAAGCTCATCCAAAAAAACCGGCTTGAGGCGTTTGCCCTTGAGCGGGCCAAAGATCGCTTCGCCGGTTACCTGTTGCCACCACGAACCAGTCTCTTCATCCCTCATAATGAAATTCTGATTGTTGATGCCGGCGAGATGAAAGTGCAATACCCGTCCGTCAACTCTTGTCTCCCACACCAGACCGGTGTGACAGAGCGTTCAATAGGTGGCACAGATTGGCGTGCCCCCTACGGTGTCGGACACGACGTGATGATAGGCCATTAGCCTCACCGGATAAGCAACGGCCTCGTTGTTGATCTTGACCGCGAGTACCATGTCCGGATCGCGAACAAAACCAGCGTCGGCAACTTTGACATAAGAGCTGCTGCGAAGAGGATTGAACATCCACTCGAAGTGATTCTGACGCGCGAACCATGCGGGTACAATCGACAAGAGGAGAATGATTACTAAGAGCGCTTTGCGCCACCAGCGATGAATATGCTTCCATTTCCAAACCGTCAATGTAAATGCGGCCAACGAGATAATGAATGTCGCCAGCGGTGACCAGGTGCGCAGCAAATAAGAAATTTCGAGCGCCCTTTGTGTCTGCGGACGAAACGGCTGAATGAGAAAGACCGGGACTGCAACGAAGGCGATTGATAGCAGGAGCAAAAGTAAAAGAGCCGGCCAAATCAATCGACCGCCGGTGCGCCTGCCAGTCCGGACGCTGGCTTTGTTTAAGAGGTCTTTCATTTTTCGAGACTCCATCATTTTCTTCGGGAACAGAGAAGCCAATTTGTTATTTTGAATTTTCGTTGCCAGCTTGACCCACCGGGCGGCATGGCTGTCCCTCATACAGCTTCAGATCGGTATTCAGGCGCGCAAGCAGATCTGATCTCTGTTCTTGTCCGGCAGCGGCTATCATTCGCCGCTGCCAATCGGCGGCTTCAGCACATCGGCCGAGTTCAGCCAGCGCCATCGCCACCAGCGCGCCATGTTCGGGTGAACCGCTTACCTGGTAAATCATTCGGGCCAGTTGCAATGCCGTCGCGCCATCGCGCAAATCGTATTGTGGTGAGGTTGCAAGCAGATATGCCAGCATCAACGCAGTTTGCCCATTTTGGGGATATTGCTCGTGCGCTTTCTTCAAGCGATCCAGGGCCTGCTTATAGTCACGCTTCTGCTCCAGGAGTTTGACCAGGCTCAGCAGGGCTTCCTCGTTGTCGGGATCAGCTTCGGCCACGCGAGCGAACTCCATCAGCGCCTCGTCCAGTCGTTCGGCCTTCCGCAGTTCCCTGGCGAGGAGAAAACGGGCACCGGCATCTTTCGGATCAATGTTAAGAATTTCACGCAAATGGCGGATCGCTGCTTCATGGTGATTGTCATTCGCCAGGAGGATGGCCAGATTGTAATGAGCGTTAGTGTTTCGGGGATCGATGCGGAGGGCCGCTTCAAAATGGTCGGCGGCCCCTTTTGGATCTCCAGTTTGAATAAGCGCGGCTCCCAGGTTGACGTGAGCAGGAAGGCTGTTACGGTTGGCCATGAGCGCCAGGCGAAATTCATCGATCGCTGCCTTATAGCTTCGCGAATCGAGTGCCAGCTTGCCGCGAATCAGGTGAATACGTTCTCCTTTGATTAGCTCCTGCAGACCATCGAAGAGCGGATCGTTGACGCGCACGCCGGCCGTGCCCTGTTGCGCCAGATGGACTGTCGCTTTTTTTACATCGCCGAGGTTGCGATACGCCATGGCCAGGGCGTAATGAATTCGGTTCGCCGCGGGCGCCAGCGTCAGCGCTGCTTCCAGATTTACTATCGCTTCGTCATAGTTTCTTTGTGACAACGCAACTTGTCCCAGTCCATAGAGTGCAGCCGCACAGCTCTTATCGATCGCCAGCGCGCTTTTAAAATTTTCTTTCGCCTCGTCCAGCCGGTTGAGTTGCAGATAGATGTTCCCGAGATTCACCGGCGCCGCCAAATATTCAGGCCGCAACGTGCGGGCCATACGATAGCGACGGACGGCGTCATCAGTGCGATCTTCCTGCTGATCCAGCTTGCCGAGCAGGTACACCCAGCGGAAATCCTGCGGCGTCAGGTTATTGGCGTTGAGATAACACACTCGGGCCGCAGAGTTCAGCGAATACGATTGATAGTTTTCTCCGATTGCGCCGAAGGCTTCACTGAGCGTTGCCGTTGGCGTTTGATGATTCTTTGCGGTCGCGACCAGGGCCGCTTGTAACTTCGCCAGTTGTTCGCGCACCTCAGGTTCCAGGGCCGTAAGATCGGGCCAGTCTAAAGGCAGCAGGTTGGGCCGGGGCGGCGGCAGAAAATCGTTACCTTTTGCGGTGCCCTGGGATCGAACTGGCTGTGCAAGCGAAAAGATACTCAACACCAGGCAGAGTACCCACTGCCCATAGACTTGAGTTTTACATCTCTTAGCAATGACTTTCATCGTAGGACTTGTGTTAGTTCAGTTTGTTCTTTAGCTCCGCTGGGAGCGTGATATTTATAGCACTGCGAGCCAATAGAATGACCAGTTCCGGAGGAGCGACATGTTCCAGCCGAGGGACTAATCGACGTCGTAATCCATTCCGCTCCGGAGCTGACGAAATATCTTAAGCGCGAGGAGCTATAAACATTTTGTCCCTACGGGACTGCGCTGAGAAAACCCTCGCCTTCAGTTCTTCCGTGGGCTGTCGCCTTCTCGCAGAGTTATGTACTGATCAATCCGCGGATTCGTCCACTCGTCGACGGCGCCATCGGGCCAGCGCACACGCACAGCTTCCAGATGGACCGCGCCGCCCAGTCCGGCGACTACGCGGGGATCATTCGCGGAAAGGTAGCTGCCATCAGTTCTCACTCGTCGCCAAAGGCTCTGGCCCTTCGAAATGATAATCTCCACCCGGGCTCCCAACATGTCCCGCTGAGTTTTCTTGTCAATCAATCGCAGTCCCAGCCAGTGGTTTCGATTGCCGACTTGATTTAGTAATAGTCTCGCCGGCCCGTTGTTGTTTGTAACAAGCACATCGATATCGCCGTCGTTATCGATATCGCCGAACGCGGCGCCGCGACTGACTTCGAAAAGTTGAAACGGCTCGCCGGCTTGTAGCGAGGTATCGACGAATGTGCCCTGGCCGGTATTACGGAAAAGCAGGTTCGGTTGACCCAGCGGATAGGGATCTCCTTTCCGCATCAGCTCGGGTAACAATTGCACCGCGCCATTCGCAACCAGCAAGTCGAGCCAGCCGTCGTTGTCATAATCAAAGAACAATGTGCCGAAGCCGGTGAATCGATGGCCGGGCATTCCCAGGCCCGTCTCACGGGTCCGATCCTCAAACAATGCCTCTCCTAAATTCGTGAAGAGAGTATTGGTCTCATCCATCAGGTGGGTAACAAAAATGTCTTCGGTACCGGTAGCGTCAAAGTCTCCGGCATCGACACCCATACCAGCCTCTGCTTTGCCGTCTCGGTTGAGGGCCGCGCCAGCCAGCAGCGCTTCATTCTTGAAAGTGCCGTTCTTCTGGTTAATCCAAAGCTGGTTCGGATCGCCATCGTTCGCCACGTACAAATCCGTCCAGCCGTCACCATTAAAATCGGCTGTCACAACGCCCAGGCTGTGGCCGAATTCTTTGTCGATGCCGGCGGCAACCGTCACATCTTCAAACTCACCGTTGCCTTTGTTGTGAAATAGCCTGTTACCCGGTGCCCGGAAAACCTTGGGCGTGCAATAGTCTTTCGCCGTGGTGGCGGCGTAGCAGGTTGGGCTCTTGTTGACCGAGAACTCAGCGTAGTTCAGAACCATTAAGTCGAGCCAGCCATCACGATCATAGTCAAAAAAGGAAGCACTCGTGCTCCAACGTTCATCGTCTGTTCCCGACTGCTTCGTGACATCCACAAACGTCCCGTCTCCCTTGTTCAGATACATCTGGTTATGACCGAGGTTGGTGATATACAGATCGGGCCGGCCGTCATTGTTGATGTCGCCGACGGCCACACCCATTCCGTAACCAGTCGCCAGGATACCGCTCTTCTCAGTGACATCAGTGAACCTCAGAGTTCGAGTGCCGTCCTTCGCGACCACGAGATCATTTCGGAAGAGCCGGCCGCGCGGTGGCTCCACTCCACGCCAGGGAAACAACGTATTTCCCGGCTTACCGGCGGGTTCCAGGACATTTCCCTGCACGATGAAAACATCCAAGTCGCCATCATTGTCGTAATCGAACAGCGCTGCGCCGCCGCCCATGATCTCAGGCAGGAAGAACTTTCCCATCATGCCGTTGTAGTGTTGAAACTTGAGTCCAACCTCACCCGCGGCCTCTTTGAATATGCTCGGGCCTTGACCTTCCTGCCTGGTTGGCTGTGCGGCTGCTGCGATTGGCCCGCAGAACTGGGCGACTAAGAGGCCCGTAATGGTAATAAACCTAATTAGCATCGAGCGTCGAATTATTGTCCAGATCGATAGGCGGCGCAATTTAATTCATCTAGCCCAAACTTGGGTGGTGGCCTAATTTGAAATTCTCTGCGCCCCCTCCGCGATCTCTGCGGCTCTGCGGTGAACTCATTGAACGAAAGATTCACCGCTGAGGCGCCGAGGACGCAGAGAAGATCAAATTGGGCCACTACTCAAACTTGAATCCTAAACAAACAGCCTGTCCGGCGATCGCCGATAGACACTATCGACTGGCAATGAGAATATGTGCAGCCTTGGCGATTTAATCTAGTTCATAAACATAATTGGGATCACAACGATGCGAGTTGGCGTATTGACAGGAGGCGGGGATGCGCCCGGTTTGAACCCGGCGATCAAAGGCCTGGTTTATCGTGGCTCGGAAATTGGCCTGGAAGTCTTCGGCTTATTCGACGGCTGGAGGAGCCTGATGAATCCTCTGCCTGATGTTCTGCCATTGGATCGCGCCGCAGTGCGCCGTTGGGATCGCGATGGCGGCACGAACCTGGGTTCCTCGCGAACCAATCCATTCAAGCACGTGACCGAAGACGGCAGCTTTGAAGATCGCTCCCGCGAAGTAATCGAAAACATTAAGAGGCTCGGCCTGGATGCAGTCGTGGCCTGCGGAGGCGAAGACACTCTCGGAGTGGCAGCGAAACTTACTCAATTGGGAGTGCGCGTGGTCGGAATTCCGAAGACCATCGACAAAGACATTGCTGGTACGGACTACACTCTGGGATTTGACACAGCCCTCCGGAACATCTCCGAAGTAATCGAACGATCCCGAACGCCCGCCGGCTCACATGGCTGGGTGCAGATTATCGAAGTCATGGGACGCCACGCGGGACATCTGGCGTTGTGGTCTGGCGTTGCCGGCCAGGCGCACATTATTCTCATACCGGAACATCCGTTTCGATACGAGCGCGTTTTTCAACTCTTGAAAGATCGACTTGGAAGGCCGGGACTTAGCCGAGAACCATCGCAGCGGCCACGCTATGCTGTGATTGTCGTGGCCGAAGGCGCGCGCGCGGAGGATGGTGAGATGATTACCATCGATGACCGCCATGACAACTTTGGACATGTGCGCCTCGGAGGAGTAGGCGATGTGCTCGTAAGCAGAATTGCCAGCGAAACCCCTTACGAATCGCGCGCCGTAATACTGGGCCACCCGCAGCGCGGCGGCCCACCCAGCGCAATCGATCGAATTATGGGTTTGATGTTTGGCGCGCGTGCCGCCGAAGCCGTGGCTGAGAATGACTTTGGAAATATGGTTTCAGTTCGGGGCATTGCTCCAGCGTGTGAATTTTCTCTGGTAGATATTTCGATTGTCCAGGGAAAGATCAGTCTGGTAGATGTTGATCGCGACTATGATACGAACCGTTATCATCTGAAGAATATTGGAATGTAGGAGGCGTCCCGCCCGGGAAGAGACGCGCAAGATGCGCGTGTCACATCAAACTTGAAGCTACTGTTTCTCGCTCGGGCTGCTGAGATGCTTCGTCGTTCCCTCAGTGACTCCAAATCGCGGCGTGATGAATTCAGTGGTATCGGCGGAGCTGAGCATCGATGGCTCGTTCGCTGCTTTCAGGACGCCGTCGGCGATCGCACCGCGCCGCGCAAGTTCGACCTGTCTCTTGCTTACGAACAATCCGTTAATAATTAAAGCGAACCCCACGAAAAAAGGAATTATGCCGGCGAGCCAAATACGGCTAAGAATCGCCGCATCCTCTGGCGGGTTGTGTCCGCTCGAAATGATTCCCTGCATGAGAGCATTTAGAAAGATCATGACGCCTAAGCCGACAGAACTAACGATGACGCCTGCTTTGATTTCCCTGTAGCGTTTCACGGCGGGCGTGATGCCACGCTCGCGCT
>DASWQK010000169.1:0-4085 GCA_036403735.1 Pyrinomonadaceae bacterium | reverse complement strand
TTGCGTTAATACGAGGAGCATTCATCGGGTTTCGCTCCGCCAGAAGCGAAATATTTATAGACCAAGTCTCTATAAATATTACGCGCCTAACGGCGCTTCAAAACCGGATCGGTCCGGCTACGTCTTCACCCCGCCAACGCCACCACCTTTTCTGCCGCGTCTTTCATTCCTTTGGCTACCGTAAAATTCAATCCTGATTCGCGAATAACGCGCTGGCCTTCTTCGACATTGGTTCCTTCCAGACGCACCACGACGGGAACGCTTATGCCGAGATTGTTCGCTGCACCCACAACCCCGCGCGCGACCATGTCGCAACGAACGATGCCGCCGAAGATGTTTATAAGCACGGCCTGCACATTAGGATCGGCCAGCAGAATTCGAAACGCGGCTTCGACTCGCTCCTGCGAGGCGCCGCCGCCTACATCAAGAAAGTTTGCCGGCTCGCCGCCCGCCAGCTTGATGATGTCCATCGTCGCCATCGCAAGTCCGGCGCCGTTAACCATGCAGGCGATATTGCCGTCGAGCTTGATGTAGTTGAGATCGAACTTTGACGCTTCGATCTCCAAAGGCTCCTCTTCATTCAGGTCGCGCAGCTCCTTGAAGTCCGGGTGGCGGAACAACGCATTGTCGTCGAAATTGATCTTGGCATCGAGCGCAATCAGCCGCTTGTCCTTAGTCAACAGGAAGGGATTGATTTCAAGCAGCGTCGCATCCATCGATTCGTAAGCAGCGTAAAGCGATTGCATGAATTTCGCTGCCTGTGAAATCAATTCCCCCGGCAAGCCGAGAGCGAACGCGAGCTTGCGCGCCTGGAACGGACGAAAGCCCACGGCCGGATCGATCGTCTCTTTAAAAATCTGTTCCGGCGTTTTGGCCGCGACTTCCTCGATATCCATGCCACCGGCGGCTGACGCCATGAACACCGGCCGGCCGCTTGCGCGATCGAGTACGATGCCCAGATAAAATTCTTTGTCGATCGGCAGCCCCTCCTCGACCAACAGCACGCGTACTTCTCTGCCCTCCGGGCCGGTTTGATGCGTGACCAATTTCATCCCCAGCATCTTGCCCGCCAGATCGCGCGCCTCTTCGGCAGTCTTAGCCAACTTCACGCCGCCGCCTTTGCCGCGCCCGCCCGCGTGAATTTGAGCCTTGACCACGACGGGTTGAACTGCCAGTTCTTTGGCAGCCTGGAACGCTTCTTCGGCGGTATGCGCGACGATGCCGCGCGGCACCGGCACATTGAATTTTTTCAGTAACTCTTTTGCTTGATACTCGTGTATCTTCATCGCATTGTTTGGGAGCGCGTTCGTTATCGCTGGCGCGACGTCCGGCGCTCGTGACGATCAGCCTGGTTGATTTAGTCGGAAAAGCTTCATGAGTTTACCCACGCGCTACGCGGGTCGCAACTACACGAGATCGACCGTAGTAACGCAAGTCGTTGGCTTGCGCGCAAACTAACACTTTGCGTTACGCCCAAAACGGGACACTACGCGAACTCGACATTTCAAAAATATGGGTCGTTCACGGTTCGTAATTGATCGACGATCATTTCTGGCAACGGCGACGCCTTTTGCGCTCTCGCTGCCGAGTCTGGCGCGTGCCCAGACCGTGATGGAACGAGGGCGCTTCGATGATGAACAGCTTCCCCTGGCACGCGAACAACTTTTACAGATCCTCAACGCCGAGCGTCTGAGTGCCGGACTCAATCAGTTGCAGCTTGACGATCTCGCATCTCAGATCGCCCAGGAACATGCTCGCGATATGGCAACCGGTGGTTTCTTGAATCACTTTGGCACCAACGGACGCAAGCCGTACCAGCGTTATTGCCTCGCCGGAGGCAACGCGGCGGTGCAAGAGAACGCTTCGTCAGCTGAAGACATTGAATCAGTGTCGCCGCTGCGCGTCTTCGGTGATTTGCGCGACATGCACGATTCGATGGCCAAAGAAGTCCCGCCAAATGACGGCCATCGTAAAACCATTTTCTTTCCCTTTCATACTCATGTCGGATTCGGCGTGGCGCTGCAAAATCATAGCCTCAGGCTCGATGAGCTGTATCTCGCACGGTACATCCAGTTTGATCAATTCAACGCCGAGGCGAAACCGAGGTCTACGGTGACCTTGTCGGGACGGCTCCTGAATCCGAAGCATTTTTTGCACACCGTTGATGTGTCCTTTGAGCCATTGCCGGCGCCGATCGAGATCGATTGGCTGAGAAAAAACTCACACTCGATTTCCTTGCCCGAGCCCTATGTTCGCCTGCGTCCTAAGGTGCCTAACGGACTCACCTACGTCGACGGCGGCACCGGCGATTATGATTGGGACGGCAACGGCAGATTTCGCGCGCAAATCAAGCTCTCGAAAGATGAGCCAGGTATCTATTTAGTAGTCTTTTGGGTTCGTCGCGTTCCGACGGACAAAGGCTTTGCCGGCGCCGAAGTCTGTATCACAAGTCGGTCCACGTGAAATATTTTCTTGACGCGCAAGGCACTGCGAAAGTATCGCGTTCAAATGAAGTCGGAAGTCACACGTCGCCTATTCCTGAGTCAGACAGCATTATCGATGCTCGGGTTTGCGGCCGCGGCCAGACCACTTTCACGCGGCAGGAATCACCGTCTTTCTGATGATGCTGGATTGATAGTGCGAAACCAGTTGTTGGACATGGTCAATCGCGAGCGCCGCGACGCGGGTTTGCGCATCTTGAAATTGGATGAGCTGGCTTGCCGGGTCGCCGAAGCGCACGCCATCGATATGGCACAGGGTGGGTTTCTCAGTCATTGGGGAACCGACGGACGCAAACCTTATCAACGTTATTCTTTTGCCGGGGGCATTGATGCTATTGAAGAAAATGACGGCGCCTCGGACCATGGCGCGCCGGTCGCCTCTGATGAGACAGCCGGTGATCTGATCAGCTTACACAGCTCGATGTTCTACGAAAGCCCGCCAGACGACGGTCATCGCAAAACCATTCTTAATTGGTACCACACGCACGTTGGCTTCGGCATGGCGACGCGCGGCACGCGCGTGCGACTTTGCGAGCTGTATATCGCAAAGTACATGACCATCGATCCTTATCGGCCCGCGGCGCGAGTAGGCAGCAAGTTCACACTAAGCGGGCATATCCTCGACCAGTTGCACTCGGTCAAGTCCATCGATGTCTTTTACGAGCCGCTGCCTGTGGCTCCTGATCTTCTCTGGCTGCGCGAACTCCGAGCCTATGGCCTGCCTGATAATCGTGAGAGGCTGATGCCAAAACTTCCAGAGAATACTTTTTACGAGGATGGCTCCACCGGTTCGATCGAAATGTTCGGACCAAAGTTTCGGGTCCGCATTTCGCTGTCGAAAAAACTAGCGGGAATCTACACTCTCGTCGTCTGGCTACAGCAGAACGGCACTTCATTTCCGGCAACCCAGATTTGCGTGCGCGCCGAATAAAACAAAACTGTGTTTAAGAAAACTCAAAAGGCGATTTTGATTCGATCGACGGTCCTGTTGGCGCTGGCCGTAACGTGGGCGCAATCACCTGTCGCACTGGCCCAGCCGCGCGCGGAACTGCAACGCCAGGTTAGGATTGAATTTCTTCACGCATGGAACGGTTACAAACAATACGCGTGGGGACACGACGATCTAAAACCGCTCACAAAGAGTTATCACGATTGGTACGCCGAGCCGCTGCTGATGACACCCGTGGATGCGCTCGACACGATGATACTAATGGGCTTGAATGGCGAAGCGAAAAGCACGCGCGAATACCTTGCTACGCATCTCTCGTTCGGCAAAGATATCGATGTCCAGAATTTCGAGATCACGATCCGGCTGCTGGGCGGTTTGCTCTCGAGTTATCAATTGACCGGCGATAAACGGCTCTTGAATCTTGCCGAAGATCTAGGTAACCGTCTTTTGCCTGTCTTTAATTCGCCTACTGGTTTGCCTTACCGGTACGTCAATCTTAAGACCGGCAAAGTGCGCGGCAACGTAACCAATCCAGCCGAAGCCGGAACTCTGCTAATTGAATTCGGCACGCTGGCGCGGCTCACTCACCGCCAGATCTTCTATGACAAAGCGAAGCGCGCGCTGGTTGAGATATA
>DASWQK010000168.1:0-8452 GCA_036403735.1 Pyrinomonadaceae bacterium | reverse complement strand
CGTATATGCATCCCACGCTCTTGAACTTGCTTAAGTCTAGTGCCAATATCTTCATCACCGGGTCTCCTTTTATCTTGGTTTTGGGCGTTTGAAAAAACTAGCCCGTATGAAACCAGAGGAGACCCGCTTTTCATAGTTTCTTCGTGGTCCGCTTTGTAGATTAATCAAAGAGCACCACCCACGAAACCACACGAACCAGGAATCACGAAAAGACACAAAGACTGGGTCTGATGATTCAAGTACGCTAATCCCCTCGCTGCGGAGAGGGGTGCTGAAACTCTATCTCATTTCCGAAACATGAAAGAGATTAGTCGCGGAGGCTTGTTCTCGTCCTCAGCATGCCACCATTCGTTCATCGCCATCAACGAAAGATTTGCGCGCTCTGCTCCTTCAAGAAAATCGGATATGTGATGTACAAACGCCGGAATCGCAATCGTCTCGGCATCTCGTTCAAAACGCGCTTGCACCCCCTGATATTGCCGGAAAGGGTGCAGCTCGCTGACAAAACATCGACCGCTATCGACTAGCACGCGGGCAGCCTCTGTAAAGACAAACTGAAGATCGCTTATGTGTTCGAGCACCAGATTGCAGGTGACCAGATCGACTGAGGCATCCGCGACGGGCCATCGTTTAGTGATATCGGCGAGCGTGAAGGTTACATTTTCGCAGGGGCACTTCTGTTGAGCTTGTTCGATCATTGCTGCCGAAAAATCGAAGGCATATACCCGTTCGGCGACATCGCCAACCAGCGAGTGTTCTTTCCGGTGCCGCAGCCAACCTCGAGAATTGATTTGCGGTGACAATCCTTCAAAGTCGTTCTGGTGATTTGCTCATCCAGGTCGCGCGTGAGATTTCGATCTTCATCGTAAGTTCGCGACCAAATCTCGTAAGCTTCATCGACCTTCATTTTATTGCGGTTATTTGATTGGCGAGTGTTCGGTACTTCTCGACGATGCTTGAATCAGCGAGTTCGAGCGGCGTCGGCACAAGGTTGGTTCCCCAGTTTATCATGCGAAAGTGGCTCGTTTCCCAGGCATCCAGCGGCGTCCATGGCGGGCGGCCCATCGTCGCTGACGCAACCGAAACAAGTCCGTCGTTACTTTGTTGAGTCTTTGCAATGATGTCATGCGTCAGCCCCAACGGAGTCTCAAATATTCGCTGCGGTGCGAACCGGCCTCCGATCGAAAAATACTTAATGCCATTCGCGTCCGGCGCCTCGTCATTGAAACGGCGGCAGGCATCTGTGGTCAAATCCCGAGCGGCTTGCACATCCACGCCAAGATGCTCCATGAACTTATTCAGGATCGGATCGATCCCACTCACCACGATATCCGCGATCGGACTGCCGTGATGCGGCGTGCCGATGGTCGTCAGCGATAGAACCCGATCTGCCATGCCAAGTTTTGCGATCATGAAGCGACTATCCAGGCCCCCCATGCTGTGCGCAATGATATGCACTTGTTTCTGAAAGACGTCGCCGCGATTCGCGTCTTGCAGATAGTTCTTCAAATCTTGTGCGCGTTCAGCGACACTGCCGGCGGGATTTAGTTGCGGCGGCTCGGGCACCACATGACCGTCGCGTCGCAGCGCATCGGGTATGAGCCGAAAATAGTCGGTAACTTTCAATCCACCCAACGTCAACTGATTAAAGCCAAAGATGCCATGGACCAAAATGATCGGCGCTGATTGAGTTTCGCTCATGGGAGTTCATCACCTTTCGTTGACGGTTGGGACGTTGTTTCTCGCTGTTAAGACCGGTTCTTGATTTCGCTAACAGAGCTTAGCAGGCTCTTGTGATGATGTCCGTTGTGCGCATGAAATAATTTTCCCGTTACGGTGAGCCGGCGTCCGATCGATCTCCGGTATTTCTTAAACTGTGCTGGGCGCTCAATCATAAGTGCGAATCTCGATCAGGTGGTTGTTGGGATCGTTCATATAGAGAGTGGGCGCCGGGCCTCTCGCGCCGGTTTCGTTTCCCGGACCTGCGTTATTACCGACGGAATGAAACGAGTCGCCGTAGGGAATCCCTTTTTCCTTCAGACGTGCGAATGCTTTATCAAAGTCCCGGCGTGACAGAGCAAACGCCAGATGATCATTTCCTTTTGTGCCCCAGGGCGCGAGTTGAATCGTGAAATCCTCACTGATTCTGATTATCGTGAATGGCCCATCCTCGCCTTCCAATTTGAATCCGAGCACGTTGACATAGAATTCAACGCTGGCAGCAATTTCGTTGACGTTGAGAATAATGTGATCGATGGCGGCCATGGTGTGCGGTCTCCTGGAGAGCAACTAATCGGAAGCAAATCAAATTAGATCATTCGAGCGTAGCCCGACGATAGTTTACACCTGCTTCGTCATACTCAATGAGCCGCGGAGCGGCGACAGAATTACGGAACCCGGAGCGATAGCGACGGGATGTTGCCACTCAAGTGAGTCAATGATCCGGTCGCTACCGCTCCCGGTTCTGTACCGGGCACCCAACGATTACGTCCGACCTTCGGTCAATCAATGAATTTGAGAAATCCCGATGTCTTTCGGGGCTCTGGTCGACGATTTGTTATATGGAGCGCGCGCCGCAAGCGTTACGCGGCTTCGACATAGTCCGCGAGGCTCGTGGGTTCGGGAAATGGGTAACCCGTCCTCACGCATTCCGTCGAGGTGAAGTTCAATCGCTTCACTCATGCGCTGGCGGAGTTCTTCGATGGTTTTCCCGGTAGCGACACAGCCCGGCAGGTCGGGCAGGTATGCTGAGAAGTTTCGTTCGCCCGGTTCGATAATCATTGCGTACCGCATAATGTGAGACCCTATTTCTTCAGCCCGCGCTTGCTGGGAATTCATCGTCGATGGTCAGCTCAACCAGCCGCGGAGCGGCGAAATATAGTAGCCCCGGGTGAGCGAGCGCAGCGAGCGTAGCCCGGGGATCACGTCTCCTCTTGATTCCGGCGCCGGCTTTAGCCGGCGACAGGAGTTGAATCTCTAACCCATCCGCTTACGCGGGACGGTACTGACTTCATAACGCAAGTTGAGTCTATGATCCGGTCGCTACTGCTCGTGGTTCTGACCCCACGCGCAATGGTTGAGTTGGCGCGCACGCAACCTCGTGACACGCAAGCCTCGCGCTGAGAAGCTCGTTGTTCGCGTTCCGGTCCAACGATGTGTTATGCCGCGCGCTGTTACTCACAACTTTACACTGGTGTTGGAATGACTGCTAAGGCAGGAGACCCTTGTTTCACTTGCAGATAAATCATTCCATTGTTGGCGCGATAGAACCGAACGCGCACTTCATCTTCCCGACTTGGCCTCTCTAGTCGGATATATCCTGCGGATAAGAGACCTCTGAGGTCTAGACGAAATAGTCCAAGAAAATAGACTTGGCTCTTAGCGTTTGCCCGCCACGCAAGGTTGACATAAACAGGTGAATCAATAATCCCCATCTGACGATGATAGTGTTGTGCATTATCATCACGTAATGTGAATCTCCTAGGCTTCACTCCGATGGGTGCAACTTCAACTCGCCGAACTAACTCATCCGCTTGAGTATTGTTCACAGGATTTCCGTCTCACGAAGCGACATAGCGGCATAACTACGTATTACACCCCGTGCTGTGGCCTAACTAACACTCGACCGCGTATTATACTTCGCGTCCCACTAATTCAAGATGAAATCGATTATTGTTGGCACGGCCGGGCACATCGATCACGGCAAGACTGCTTTGGTGCGCGCGCTCACGGGCATCGATGCTGATCGCTTGCCGGAAGAAAAGCGACGCGGTATCACCATCGATATTGGGTTTGCCGATCTCGATCTGGGCGAGGTGCGCATCGGCTTTGTCGACGTCCCCGGTCACGAGCGCTTTGTAAAGAACATGCTCGCCGGCGCGCACGGCATCGATGTGGTCGCGCTCGTGATCGCCGCTGACGAGAGCGTGATGCCGCAAACGCGCGAGCACTTCGACATCTGTCGGCTGCTCGGCGTCGGCAAAGGCCTCATCGTGCTCACCAAAAAAGATTTGGTCGATGAAGAGTTGCTCCAGCTCGCGCGCGCCGAGGCCGAAGATATGGTCAAAGGATCGTTTCTCGAAGGCGCGCCGGTCATTGCGGTCAGCTCGCGCACGGGCGAGGGGATTGATGAACTGAAGAACGCTTTGTCCGACATCGGCCTTCAGACTCCAGCTCGCTCCGATGATTTCATTGCGCGGCTGCCGATCGATCGCGCGTTCACGATCAAAGGATTTGGCGCGGTGGTTACCGGAACTTTGATTGCCGGCGAGATAAGCGACGGCGATGAGTTGGAATTAATGCCCTCCCGCGCGCGGGTGCGCGTCCGCGGCGTCCAGGTTCACGGCGCGGCTATTAAGCAAGCGAACGCCGGGCAGCGCACAGCGATCAATCTCGGTGGCATCGACGCGGCTTCGATCGAGCGAGGCATGCTTCTGGCAACACCCGATCGCTTGCGACCTGCGCAGATCGTCGATGCCTCAGTGCAGCTGCTCGACGATGCGCCGCGTGCGCTCCGCTCGCGCCAGCGCGTTCGTGTTCATCTTGGCGCCGCTGAAATCCTGGCGCGCGTGCGTGTGCTCGAGACCAATGGCGAAATAAGTCCCGGCAGACAGGGCCTCGTGCAGTTACGTTTTGAATCGCCGGTAGTTGCTGTCCTCGGCGATCGCTTTATCGTGCGAGCTTACTCGCCGCAGGTAACGATCGGTGGCGGGACGATCCTCGATCCTTTTGCGGTGAAACATCGGGCGAAAGATCTCGCCGCGATTCGAGCAAAGCTCGAGATTCTCGCGAAAGGAGATCGAGCAGCGGGCCTTGCGCAATTTGTGATAAGCGCGGGTGTTGCCGGCGTCAGTCGCGAAGACATCGCAGCGCACACAGCCTGGCGCGACGAAGTAATCGACGCGGCCCTGGCCGAAGCTAAGGTGAACGGCGCCGTCGTGAACGTCGATCGCCGGTTTCTTGCAAGCGCCGCATTCGATGAAGTGAATCGACAGATTGCGACTGAGGTCGCCGCGCATCACCAGCGCGAACCATTGTCGCGCGGACTGTCGAAAGAGATTTTGCGTGAGCGTTTCTTCGCGGGCGCGTCCGCGGAAACGTTCCGGGCGATGATGACTGAGCTGGAAAAACGCGGCTCGTTCGTGGTTGAGAAAGAGATCGTGCGGCTGCGCGAGCATACGCGCCAATTGTCCGACGAGGATGCGAGGGTGCAGGACTCGCTTGAGAAGATGTTTCGCGATGCCGGCTTGTCGGCCCCGAATCTCGCGGACGCATTCACGAAAGCGGGACTCAAAACATCTGATCCGCGTGGCCGAAAGATTCTGCAACTTCTGATCGATTCAGGCGCGCTGGTAAAGGTGCACGGAGAGATGTTCTTTCACAAATCCGCGCTCGAAGAGTTGGTGAAGAAATTACGCGCGCACGCGCAGCAGAAGACTGATCGGGCGATCGACGTTGGGGCATTCAAGGATCTCGCCGGCATCTCACGGAAGTATGCGATTCCACTGCTCGAATACCTCGACCGTCAGCGAGTGACCCGGCGTGAAGGCGAGCGGCGAGTGATTTTGTGAGCTTCCCTGGCAGGTTGCTGAAAACTAATTTGGAGTGCGGCGGCAAGCGCAGCGCGACGCCGCTTTGGATTCGCTGTCCACGAAAATGTTAAGGAAATCCAAAGCCGCCGCTGTCGGCGCACTCCAAATCTCTAGCTTGCTACATACAGGAAGACCGTTTCAGCAGCCTGCTAGTGTCTTACTTTGCGGTTTCCTTTTGCGCCTTTGCGTGAACTGCGGTTCGCGGGGAAATTATTTTCACGCAAAGACGCGAAGGCGCAAAGACGCGCAAAGCCAAACCAAGACACTAGAGCAGTTTCTCGACGATCCGCTCGACGTGAATGCGAGTAGTGTCGAGGAAGGGAACACCTTCGATCTCGGCGTCGCGCATGATCAAAGGAAGTTCGGTGCCGCCGAGGATCAATCCATCAATCCCCTCACGCTGTTTCATTTGATTGACGATCGCGATCAGGCGTTCGCGTGTTTCCGGCAGGAAGATGTTGTTGAGCAACTCGCCCATGTATTTCTCGTGAATGAATGCCCGTTCCGCTTCGTTCGGAACGACTATGTTGATTCCGGCTTCAGCGAAGACTTCCGGATAGAACTTTCCCTGCATCGTAAAGCGCGTGCCGAACAAGGCGGGCCGCTGCAACTTCAAATCGCGCGCGCGTTCTCGCGTTGCCTCAACAATGCTGATCAGAGGTAGGGTCACGCGAGCTCGAACCTGATTGAAGACGATGTGCGGCGTATTGGAAGCAAGGAGCGCGAAATCGACGCCCGCGCGTGCAAGCTTTTCGAATTCAGCGACCAGGTAATCGGTGACCGCGTCGAGTTCACCTGCGTTCATCCAGCCGACCAGCTTACTTAGGTCAATGCTGTTGATGATGATCGAAGGATAACTGCCGTCGGATTTCGCCGCCCGATAACCTTCGATGATGAAGCGATAGTATTCGACCGTTGATTCCGGTCCGATGCCGCCGATGATGCCAACTGTTTTCATTTGCAGATTCTAACCGAGCGTGGAACGATCCGGCCATCGATTGGCCATATTGTCAGAACGATCGCGGAAGAATCGAGGGGGGCTTTGCCGCCGCACATGGTGGAAAGGCTCTGCCTTTCCGGTAGGTATTCAAGATGATTCGAGCCTGCGCCTCGAACGGCGGGCAAAGCCGCAAAAAGGTACCGCTGTCAGGCAGGGTTCAGATGCCCGGCGCATCTGAGAATTGCTTCGGCCGAGAGGTCGATATCTTTCTCGGTCGTTGACCAGTTTGAAATCGATATCCGCATCGCATGCATGCCATGCCAGGTGGTGCCTCCCAACCAGCAGGTGCCGTCTTGCTGCACGCGGTCGATCATGTTTGCGGTAAATTCATCGTCGTCTTTTCCGGATGGATCTGAAAATCTCACCAGCACCTGGTTGAGCACCACCTCATTCAAAATCGTTACACCAGGAGCCTGTGACAACCGGGCGGCCATTTGGCGTGCACGCGCGCAACAACGATCGATGAGTTCGGCGATTCCTCTCTGGCCCAGAAAACGCAGAGCGGCATAGACCGCGAAGCCCCGCGCCCGGCGCGAAGCTTCCGGCACCCAATTGCAGTTATCACGCTCAGCGCGGCGCGCGGTCACGTAATATGACGCATTGAGAGTCATCGCGGCCTGATGGGCGGCCGCATCGCGCACGAATACAAGTCCCGAATCATACGGAACGTTGAGCCACTTATGACAATCAACCGAAACTGAATCGGCCAACTCAATTCCGTGTGCTAAAGATCGATGAGCAGAAGAAGCCGCTGCCCACAGACCGAATGCGCCATCGACATGAAGCCAGCCGGGGTGCTCGCGCACACAGGCGGCGATCTCGGCAATCGGATCGAACGAGCCGGTGTTGACGTTTCCGGCTTGCGCGCAAACCAGCACCGGAGTCTGAATGCCGGCCAGAATCGATCGAAGTTGATCCGGTTTCATGCGGCCCTCGTCGTCGGCTGGAACTCTGACGACTCGTTCGCTTCCCAGACCCAACATTTGCAGCGACGCAAAAACTGAGACGTGCGATTCATCGCTGGTGACCACGGTTATTGCCGGCGCGCCAAACAGACCTTGCCGCTCAACATCCCAACCGAGCTTTGCGAGCAAAGCGTGACGGCCGGCTGCCAGCGCCGTAAAGTTGGCCATCGTGCCGCCACTAACAAAGCCGACGCTCGTACCTTGCGCCAGGCCAAAAAGTTCAATGAGCCATTCGGCTGAGATTTGCTCGGCGGCAGCTGCGAGTGGTGAGTGTGCATAGAAGGCCGCATTCTGATCCCAAACTGAGGTCAACCAGTCTGCCGCCACTGTGACGGGCAATGAACCGCCCACCACAAAACCAAAATATCGAGGACCTGCCGTCGCTACGACCGCGCGGTCGGCGAGATTCGCCAGGTGTTCAATAACTTGTTTGGGATCATCGCCGTCGGGGGGAAGTCCCTCTGCTCGCATTTCTCGGAGCAGCTTATCGAACTCAACCGGCTGAGCAACCGCACGATCGACGACGCGATCGAGAAAGTCGTTTGCGAGTTCATTCGTCCGCCCCAGCAACTCCGAGCGGCCCGCCCTGATCTGATCAATATCAATCATTTGATTTCATCCTCAGTTGAACGCTTTAAGTGGCAGAGATTCTCATAGCGAACAGTAGCTTGGCAAAGACGAAAACCGCTGGGCTCGTGACCAGCGGCCTCAATCAGAAATTGGCTGCCCACAGTCGACACTCTTCGCAACTTTTCTTTCAAGCCGGCTAAAGAGATGCTCAGAGCGCTCATTAAGTCGCCCTAGTGATTTAATGGATTGAGGGTCGCGAATTATTTCCATAAGTGGGCCAGAATTCTTGCTTTACTCAGACATGAATCGCCTGTATCCTCCGCGTT
>DASWQK010000167.1:0-8278 GCA_036403735.1 Pyrinomonadaceae bacterium | reverse complement strand
AGCACCGGAATACGTCTGTGCGCGAGCGGCAGGATTTCAGAAAGCAGCCGGGCGGTCACCACGCCTTTGTCGTAATCCGAAATAACCAGCGCCTCTGCATTTTCGATTGCGTCCTTCGCGGCGCGAATCACCTGAGCCTCGATCTGGCCGTTCACCTGACCTCGATGCTCGCGATCCGCGCGCACAATCATTTGCTGCTGCGCAATAATTCTGGTCTTGATGGTAGTCGGACGTTGGTCATCGCAAACCAAAGTCTCGTCCGTTTGCACGCCTCCGTTCTGGCGCAGCGCGCTGCGAAGCTTCTCAGCCGCGGAATCGTTGCCGACCACGCCGATTACTGTCGCCTGCGCGCCGAGCGCGGTCACGCTCGCCAGCACATTAGCGGCGCCGCCAAGTCGCGTCGATTCGCGCTGGATGTTGACCACCGGCACCGGTGCCTCCGGCGAAATTCTGGTGACGTCGCCCCAGATAAACTCGTCGAGCATCACATCGCCTACGATCACGATGCGGCACGCGCGCGCGCGTGTAAGGATCTCTTCAGCTCTTTTTTTATCCAGGGTGAGCAAGGCATTCGCGCCGCCAGCGGCGATTCACTAAGGAACTGTTTCTCTCATCAAGCGATCGATTGCCGCCACGACGCGTTCGACAGGAATGCGAAGAATGCATTGCGGCGTTTCAAACTCAGCGCAGAAGTAACCGTGACATGGCTGGCAGTTCATCTCTTCGCGCACGACTTCATTCTGGTTCGTGGTCCATGGCCGCCAATGCGCCACATTTGATGATCCGAAAATAACGACGCATGGTGTACTGACGGCCGCGGCCATGTGCGCTATGCCGCTATCGTTGCCGACGAATAGCTGCGCGCGCGCCGCCAGCGCCGTTACCTCGGGCAAACTTAGATCGGTCAGTCCAATCACGGGCGCTGACGATTGTTGGACCACAGAGTCAAGCACCTGCTTTTCTTTTGGGGCCACAATAGCCACTGGGGTTAGACCACGCGCAGCAACCTCGTCTATCACGCGCGCAAAATTTTCAGTGGGCCATTGCTTCGTTTCAAACGCCGCTGCCGGATGAATCAGGGCCACTGGTTCGCTATCGATCTGGTGCGCCGCGAGTTTGGCCGCGATCGATCGCGCGGCCTTTTCGGTGACCGCCAATTGCGTCGCCGGCCGATCACTCACCGGCACACCTGTCCAACCGATCAGCGCCAGTTGCTGCTCGGCAGAATGCAAAGTCGGGCGCGACCAAATCTCCTGCGGCGAAGGCGCGACATGATTGTGCAGTCGCGCGTATTGATAATGAGCGTATCCCACGCGTTGTCTGGCGCCGCTGGCGCGCGCCAGAAAAGTCGCAGTCGTTCCGCCGTGCAAGTTGTAAACAACATCATAGCCAGTGCGATGCAGGTCGCGCGCGATCCGCGCGCGCGCCGCGTTGCTGTGGCGCGGAATCGAAATAACCCGATCGACCAGCAGCGATCCATCCAAAACCGGGGCGACCCAGTCTTCCAACAGAATATCGATGCTGGTGTGCGGCAGGAACCGTCGCAACGCGACCAGTGAAGGAGTGGTCAGCACGGTGTCTCCGATCGATCGCAACCGGATCACGAGCAGCTTACGAACGGTGGACCAGTCCCAACGCGCGGGTGCGAGAGGCTGGGCCGCCTCGCTTTCAAAAGCGTGCGCCAGGCTGAGATGCCGCGCGCTCGGCGACGACTCAATTATTTGTCGCAGGCTGTTCATCTTCGATCGTCGCTTCGTCGATCAACATCACGGGAATATCATCGCGAATCGGATAAACACGCTTGCACTCGACGCATTTCAAGGCGCTGCCGTCGGGTTTCAACTCGACTTTGGCGCGACACGCCGGACAAACCAGAATTTCAAGTAGTTGTTCGCTAATTGGCATCACTGATTCCTCAATATTCGCGCGTTTGAGACGCGCGCGGTGAGTAAGCTTAGCAGCATTATCCTATTTCTCGTAGCGCATGGTGTACAATCGCGCTGCCGGAAAACAATGGCGGAATTGAAGCGATCATAGACGGTAAGAATCTCTTATGGTGATTGAAGAATTTGGTCCGAGAGTCGCGAATGTTTGGAATCATTTGCGCACGACCACGCGAAACCTGGTTGAGAATGCCTGGCGGTCGGCCGGTTCAGGCTCGGCGCCACAGGTTCCGCGCTCGGCGCCGTACGATCCGCGGGCCGATCAGGAACTGGGCCAATTGCTGGCGGCCCTCGACGATCACGCGCACCAAACGGAAATTTCAGCCGGCCGGGAAGGCGCGCGCGAGTCGCGGCGGCTCGCCGACGCCTGCGCGAACGTGCTGAGTCAACAGACGCGGTCGGCGGAAGTTTTCGCTCAGTTAATCGTCCGCGCGCATCAACGAAATAATTACGCGCAAGTCGACGCTTTGGCCGAACTGTTGCCGGAACGGCTCGCCCCCAGCGAACTCTGCGAACTGGCGCGAGCCAACAATGTCATTGTGAGGGCGTTGGCCCACGAAGCTCTCACGCAACTGCCGACATCATTGTTGGCGGCAGTGCTGCGCGATCCCGTCGATGCGGTGATTGCGCGCCTGGCGTTGGAACGGCAAGCAACTGAGTTCGGATCGGAAGATGCTCAACGGACACTGCGAGAGGCTATCGAAGGCTTCGAAGAAAACTTCGACTAAAATTCAGGCCGGTAATAATCGTAAAAACAACACGTCGCCCGATTAAGAGCGACGTGTTCGTGTATAGGGACGCGATTGATGGACGCGCTATTCCGCCGGGCCGTTGCAGGCTGGTCCATGCAGCGCGGGAATCTTTTGACTGATCACCGGATAATTCGGGGCTTCGTCGATATTGATCTGGGTCCAGTGCTGATGTTGCTCGGGCACGTTATTGTCGGCAAAGATCGCTTCGACCGGGCATTCAGGCACGCACGCGTCGCAATCGATACAGGTATCAGCGTTAATGTAAAGGCGATCGGGCAGCTCGTGAAAAGCTTCGACCGGACAAACCGCAGCGCAGTCCGTGTACTTACAATCAACGCACATCTCAACAACAACGTAGGTCATTCGCAGATGACTCCTTTCAAATTAGACACAAATCTTTATTATCTAACGCGCTGAATGTCAACTGGAAAATTTACGAACAATGTGTGATTGAAGAGAGCAGATTGTGTAACTTCATCTTAGAGTCGCCATCAGTTTACGTTCGGTACTCCCAGGTAGCTCGATAAGTTCGAAACTCTTTTTGTGGTAGAGATAATCATCGCCTGATTCATCAACAACGCGGATGTAGTCCTTCGGATCATTTCTTTCCGGCGTCAGTACCTGATAAAGCTTCCGCAACTCAAGGGAAGCTTCGTAACCTTCATTATCGAGGCAAATCGCGAATCTCATACGGTAATCAGTCCAACAATCTTTTTATCTTGATTTCTTTCTTGCCAATGCCGTGTGCTTCATACCAATGAAGTTCAGCCAACCGAATCTCACCACTGAGCAATTCGACCTCAGCAGAGCCCCTAACTTTGCGCCAGCGCCTTCCGCCATGCAGTCGTCGATGTCGCCGCAACTCTCTAATGCTGTGGGAAACGGCTATGTTTTCAATGACCACAATCGAAGAAATAATTCGCCGAAATTGGATCATATCATAGGGCGCGCCTTACGCGGTCAGGGTTTATGTTTCCCATCATCTCTTCGGAACGTACGTAAACCAAAAATAGATCGCCTGGCCCACGCCGATCCACAATCCAATTACAGCTCCAAACAATTCGATCGTCTTCAGATGATGTTGCGCGACCGATAGGACCAGCGCTTCCAACTTTTCGATCGGATAATCAGAAACTTTCTGTCGCACTAAACCGCCAACATCGAATTCCGCAATCGCCGCCGGCAAGCGCTCGCGCGCTGCGGCCACAATTTTCTCAGTGAGCGCGGCCGAAGCCTTATCGATTGCGCCGGCAGGCATGTGATCGGCGAGTCGCCCGATTGGAGTCACCAGGAACCGTTCAATCTGCGAACTCAAAATTCCATTGATGGTCTGGGCCGTGTCATCACGCGCCAGCACTGTCAACAAACTCTTCGTCAAGAACGTTTTCACGCGCGCGGCTGAATCCGGATTGAGCGTTTCGATTAGTTCGCACAGCGTGCGTGGTTGCAAACGCTGGAGCGCATCGACCATATAAACATTGATCGAACCCGCCAATTCCGGGCTTCTCAACATCGCCACGAAACGCGAGGCCGCCTGGTGCTTGATGTTTTCAAAGTTGTCCGAAGATATTTGACCGATTAGATCCTTGAGTGGACGTTGCATCAAGCTGTCGATGGTGGCATTCAGAAACAGAGTGGCTTCGTGCGCAAACGCGTCTCCGCGCAGATATTCTTCAACTCGCCGCGGCAAATGGTTGTTAACCAGATCGTCAACCTCGTAGTAGATGCGCTCGCGCGAGATGAAAATCTTTTTGATGAATGAAAGACGATCGTAGTAATCGTCAACTTCGTGTTTGATGAGCGCGCCAATGCGTTGGCGGGTGTTCTTGCTGGCAGCGATGTCGGCGAGGTGATGCACGATCGGCGGGACTTGTTGATCGATGCGCTCTTTGATCAACTCGATCGTTTCCGGCGAAAACATTTCCGCCAGGGTCGCGTCGGTGCGCGCGAGATCATCGATGCGATCGCTGACAAAGGAATAAACCTTACTTTCGAATTGTTCGGCGCTGACAAATGATTGGTAACGCTCGGCCACAAACGATTGCAGGATTGCGAACGTATCTTCGTTAATCGTTTCGCCTAATCGCCTCTCTAACAATTTGTCGATTTGACGATCGACGAAAGTTTCAATCGCCCGGGCGGTCTGATCGCTTTTCAGGACTGAAGCGATGTGTTCGGCGAGCCGGTATTGCAGCGCCGAGATCGTATCCAATACCGGAGCGCGCGCTTCGCGTGGCAGTGCTTCGATCAGCGAAGGATGAACAGTCGAAAGCAATTCATCTGTGTAGGAGTGGACGAAGCCCTCAACTTTGCGATTGAAGAATCCGGTTTCAAAGAGCGCGTCGAAAACCGTCTGCTGCGAAACGAGTTCGTTACCAACCGCGTTGCCGATCGACTGGGCCAGCCGTGCACGATGACGCGGAATCATTCCCTGCGGCCAGATCGTGATTCCAAAAAGTTTCAGCGGCCTGTAGGGATGAAACAACATCCAGATCGCCAGCCAGGCCGCGCCATATCCGTGCACCGTCGCGATGACGATAATAGCAACGCTGATCAGGATTTTGAAGGTGGTTGGATTGATATTTCTCTCCGCGGTGTTTCGCGAACGTTTGCGTTACGACCAACGAGCCTGCGAAAGCAGCCGACAGCATGAAGCCTGGGGCGTGAGCCCCAGGAAAATCGTAAGACAAAAAGCGCGCCCGTGATAACGGGCGGCAGCCGAATGATTACAAACAACGTTCATGGCTTCATGCTGTCACCCGCTTCGCGGGCCTTGATTTCTTATTCACTTAACTATCCTGGGGTTTCGCTTCGCTCCACCCCAGGCTTTATGCTGCCGCCCGCGACGCGGGCTAGTTGACACGTTGCACCGAGGGCGGGTCGTCCATTACATAATAATCTCACTCATCATCAACATCACTTCGCCACCAAAGATCTGTCTGTGGCAGATTATTGAAGTCAGTCTCGATACCAGCCATACCACCGGATGCTTCGTAAACCACCTCGCCGCCGATCACAGTCATCACGCAATGTGTTTTCAGGATTTCCATCTCCGGAATTTTCATGATGTCGGCTGACAGCACTGTCAAATCGGCAAGCTTCCCTACTTCAATAGTGCCGCGCACGTTCTCTTCAAACGCCGCGTACGCGGGCCAGATGGTCAACATCTTCAAGGCCTGATCTCTCGACACGGCCTCTTCGGGGTGCCAGCCTTCACCGGAAAATCCACGGATGTCTTTGCGGGCAACCGCGGCATAGAACTCGATCATTGGCTCGCCGCGTTCGACCGGCGCGTCCGACCCTCCGGGAACAACTACGCCTGACTTAATAAAACTGTTCCACGCGTAGGCGCCTTCCAGACGCTTCATTCCCAGACGCGCGGGCGCGAAATGCAGATCGCCAATTGCATGCGACGCCTGCATCGAGGGGATAATGCCAAGTTTCTTGAAGCGGGGAATGTCGAGCGGATTTACGATCTGCGAGTGTTCGACGCGCCAGCGCGGCTCGGCAATCTTTCGCTGATTCGGCGGTACAGCGCTCAGCGCCCTCTCGTACTCATCAAGTATGAAGCGATTACCGCGATCACCGATCGCATGCGTCTCGCATTGAATGCCTTTGCGCAAAGCTTCTTCGAGCACGGGCAGCAGATTTTCTTCCTTGACGGTCAGGAAGCCGGAAGTGTCAGGCGCGTCGGAGTAAGGCGCGAGCAGGGCCGCACTCCGTGAACCCAAGGAGCCATCGGCGTAAAACTTGAGAGCGCGCACGGTCAGGCGATTACCGTAGGCGCCGATAATTGGTCCCTCGCTTAAAAGTCGTTGCGCTTCCTTTCCCGGTGCGGAAAGTACTTTATAAATGCGGAGCTTGATCTTTCCTTCACTATAAAGCTTCCGGTAGATATCGATGTCTTCATAACTTCCACCGGGATTTTGGACCTGCGTCCAGCCCAGGCCGAGATCTCTCTGCACTCCGAGGACGACTGCGCGTTCAGCGTCTGCTCGCGAGGTGGGCGGCACGTGACGGCGCACGAGTCCCTGGGCCGCGTCGAGCAACATGCCATTCGGCTCGCCGCTTTGTTTGTCTTTTGAGATCTCACCGCCAAAAGGACTCGGCGTGTCCTTGGTGATGCCGGCGATCTTCAAAGCGGCGCTGTTGACCACCGTACCGTGACCGTCTGAGCGTCCCAGAATCACGGGATTGTTGGGCGAGACTTTGTCGAGATCCCAACGCGTCGGAAACACCGGCGGCGTCCAGAACGTTTCAATCCAACCGCGTCCGGTGACCCATTCGCCGGGCTTTGCCTGATCGACGCGGGCCTTTACCTTCGCGAGAAAATCCTGAAGGTTGGTAATGCCTTCCAGGTTCAGCGTCATCTCGCGAAAGCCGACACCCTCCAGATGCTGATGCGCATCGGCCATCCCCGGCAGCGTGGTGGCGCCGTGCAGGTCGACGATACGGGTGGTTGGGCCTTCATAGTTCTTCGCTGCTGCGTTCGAGCCGACGAAGATAATGCGATCGCCTTTGGCGGCGACGGCTTCAGCGCGCGGCTGCTTTTCATTTGCGGTGTAAACGTTGCCGTTTATGAAGACGACATCCGCGGAAGCGGGAGTTGGCGCCGACGGCACGAAGGCAACACTGAGCAGCAAGCTGAGTATCAACAAGATCGATTTCATAACGTCTCCTTAGGATCTGAAGCCGCGTGGCAAGCGCCGATCTTATACCACAGTGGCGAATCGGTCTTGTAACGCAAACTGTTAGTTTGCGACGCGAGCTAACAGCTCGCGTAAGCCCGAACCGACGCGAACATAAAATCACCGTGCGCGCGATTTGTTCGTGATTACTGATCGCATACAATCCTTCATAATAACTTCCGAAGATATTTCATAAAGATCGGGGCAATTTTGATGAATGCTGAATCTTTGAACCTTTCAACATCGAGCGGCGCGACCACCGCTTACGTGACGCGGCCACATGAACCAGTCAGCGCGGCGGTTATCCTGATTCAGGAATATTGGGGCATCAACGAACACATTCGCGACCTCGCTGGACGATATGCGAAAGAAGGTTATCTCTGTGTCGCACCGGATCTCTACCGCGGCAGAGTTGCGGCCGATTCGAAAGAAGCCTCAGTGCTGATGCAGGCGCTGCCGATCGAGGATGGCCTGGAAATAATTCGTAAGGCCATGGACGCGACCGAAGAGACTTATCAAATAAAGAGCTTCGTGATCACTGGTTACTGCATGGGCGGCACGTTTGCTCTGCGCAGCGCTTGTGAATTTCCCGAACTGAAAGCTGCAGCGCCTTTCTATGGCGACATTCCGGAAGAAGACGTTTTGAAGAAACTAAAAACGCCGACGCTATTCATCGCCGGCCAGCGCGACGCATGGATCAATCCTGAGAAAGTGAATGGGCTGAAAGAAGTCGCGACGAAATACAACTTGCCAGTCGAAGTCGTCAGTTACGATGCCGACCACGCTTTTTTCAACGACACACGTCCGCAAGTCTACGACGCGGAAGCTGCGGCCGACGCGTGGAAGAGAGTGCTGGAGCATTTTAAGACGTATTTAACAAGTTAGTTCGTTCGTT